>CALCFG010000166.1 GCA_937900565.1 uncultured Erysipelotrichaceae bacterium | reverse complement strand
CTTTAACAATGGAACTCACTAACTCATAAGCATAATTAATATCTTGCAATAAATAGCTGCCCGCCTTGGCTGCTATAACTTTTTTAACCGGACACCCCATATTAATATCGATAATGTCACAATCAGTATGTTGATCTAAATACTTGGCACCGATTAACATGGATTCTTTATCATGACCAAATAATTGCATACTCAAAGGATGCTCATTTGGCCAAGTTTTTGTCATATCCAATGTTTTGGTATTGGAATACATAATGGCTTTATCTGACACCATTTCACCAACTACTAGCCCAGCATTCATTGGATAAAGCATACTGCGGAATGCCGGATTGCTAATACCAGCCATTGGTGCAGCAATTATAGGAGATTTTAATTCGATATCACCAATTTTAAGCATTCAACAATTCCTTTAATTCATCTTCTTTAAAAGTATATTTGCGATCACAGAAAGAACAACACATTTCAATTTGCCCATCTTTTTCCAATAAATCTTTTATATCATCTTTTTTTAATGCGGCCAAAGCTTGATAAAACTTATCATGTGAACAATCGCAATGATAGCGTACATCCATCGGTTCAAATAATAACGCATGCTTATCTACCGTTTGAATTATTTGTTGCGCATTGAATCCCTGTTGCACCAATGTCGAAATACTAGGTAAATCTTTGATGGCATTTTCAACAAATTGAATATCTTCCTCACTGTGTCCTGGCATCATTTGAATTAATAACCCACCGGCAGCAGCCACATGTCCATCCAAATCCACCAATACACCTAACGATACTACAGAAGGAACTTGTTCACTTAATGCAAAATAATACGCAAAATCATCGCCAATTTCACCCGTTTGCAGTTGAACACTGCTACCAAATGGATCATGATTTAATGATTCCCGTGATACGGATAAATACCCATCTGTGCCAACAATTTTACCTACCGCCAATTTTCCAGTGTCATTATAAGTTAAATAAAGGGAAGGATCGCTAATAAATCCTTTGACATCCCCATTATTATGCCCTACCGCCATTAATGTACCCGCAGGTCCATTTCCATTAATTTTTACAACAACTTGTTCATCACTGTCTTTTAATTGCGCACTTAATAAGTGCGTCATTGTTAGCACACGCCCTAATGCAGCACAACTTGTCGGTGCCATGTTAAATAATCGGCGGGCAGTTTCAACTGTTTCACTTGAAACAACTGCCATATACCGTATTGTTTGTTTTTCATTCATTCCTTTAACTAATTGATTCATATCTACTTCACCTCATTTTAAATCCAATATAAGCCCCACACAATGCACCAAAGATATGGGTCAATTCACTAATATTATTCACTTGAATGGCAGAAATAATTTGCCCACCGATATATAAAATAAACACAAAGATAAATGTTAATGGAATGCCTTTACCATTACCTGCAAAGCTAGCCAATATAATCATCATAAAGACAATTCCCGAACATCCCACTAAACCAATACGCGGTGCCAATATAAGATGCGCAATACCAGAAATAACACTGGTAAATAGCATCGCAACTATCATACGTTTTGGTTTATATTTTGCTTCCAATATTGGACCCAAAACTAAAAATAACATCATATTATTCAGTAAATGGGTAAAATTCGCGTGACAAAACGGATACGTAATTAACCGTAAATACATCATTGGATCAAGCCACGATGTAAAATATAACGCAAACATTGAATTAAACCAACCATTCGACAATGTGTTGATACCTAATGCTAATGTGGTAAGTAATGCAAAAACTAATGTTAATGGGGCATTAAAATTCATTTTCATAACGACTCCTTAAAGCAGTAAAAGAAGGCTCAGCCTTCTTTTATTTTACTGTGCAACGACATCAGTTGCTAAACTTTCATCATCTTTTTTGCCAAAAATTAATTCTTCAATATCTTGTGCAGTTAATGTTTCCACTTCAATTAACTTATTGGCAATTTTTTCCAAAGCATCACTGTGTTCTTTAATGATTTGACGTGCTTTTTCATGCGAATAGTCAATAATTTTACGCACTTCTTGATCAATTTCAAATGCTACTTGACCACTAACATTGGTTGGTGAATTGTAATCACGACCTAAAAAGACATTTTGATTACCATTATCATATTTAACTGGTCCTAAGTCACTCATACCATACAAGGTAACCATATCCCGTGCGATATTAGTAGCACGTTCAATATCATTGCTTGCACCTGTTGTAATGTCATCAAAGTATAATTCTTCCGCACTACGTCCACCCATTAACGAGACAATATTTCCCAATAGGTCACTGCGTGTGTTCATCATTTTTTCTTCTTTCGGTGTCATTAAGTTATACCCACCGGCTTGACCACGTGGAATAATGGTAACTTTTTGCACTACGGTACTATCTTCTAAGAATAAACCAATCACAGCGTGACCCGCTTCATGGTAAGCCACCAATTTTTTCGTTTTTTCATCATAAACACGACTTTTCTTAGCCGGCCCCATCATGACACGGTCAATGGCTTCGTCAATGTTTCTTACGGTAATATTTGATTCATTCTCACGCACGGAAAGAATTGCTGCTTCATTCAAAACATTTTCTAAATCCGCACCAGAAAAACCTGGCGTACGATTTGCCAATGCACCCAAATCCACATCATCAGCCAATTGTTTATTACGCGCATGTACTTTTAAAATAGCTTCACGACCTCTACGATCTGGTAACGATACAGTAATGGTACGGTCAAAACGGCCTGGACGTAACAATGCTGGATCCAATACGTCTGGACGGTTAGTTGCAGCAATGACTAAAATACCTGTATTTTCTTCAATACCATCCATTTCAACTAACATTTGGTTTAATGTTTGTTCACGTTCATCGTGACCACCACCTAAACCAGCGCCACGTTGACGACCTACCGCATCAATTTCATCGATAAAGATAATACATGGAGCTGCTTGTTTTGCATCTTTAAACATTTCACGCACACGGCTTGCACCAACCCCGACAAACATTTCAACAAAGTCAGAACCAGAAATGCTATAGAAAGGCACATTGGCTTCACCAGCAACAGCTTTCGCCAATAATGTTTTACCAGTACCTGGGCTACCTACCAACAAGACACCTTTAGGTATACGTGCCCCACGTTCTGCAAAACGTTTTGGTGATTTTAGATAGTCAATTAACTCTTCCATTTCTTGCTTTTCTTCATCACATCCAGCAACATCCGCAAACTTTACTTTAATATTACCTTCCAAACGGGCTCTATTTTTACTAAATTCAAATGCCTTATTATTGGCACCGCCACCCATTTTGCTAATTAAGAAATAACCAAGACTCATAAAGATAATAAATGGAACGATATTAATTAATAAATCCATCCAAATATTGGTTGCTTCACTATCACTAACATTAATTTCTACACCTTTATTGTTAAATAATTCCATTAAGCTTTGCATTTGGCTATCACTACGTGGCGCAGTGGTAGTAAATGCAACGGCTGTTCCATTGGCTTCTTCATAGACACCTGTAATGGAAATTACATTGGTACCCACGGATACAGATACATCTGTAACATCTTTAGTATCCACAATTTGTTCTAAAGCAGAATAGGATACGACACTGCGTGCGGTGCCATTTCCCATATTAAACAATGAAATAATAGCAAATAGAACAACCAAATAAGGAATAAATGTAATCCATTTTGTATTCTTATTTCTGTTCATCAAACTCCTCCTTTACTTATTCAAACGATAATTTATGAATAAACACTTTCATCCAAAATTGCAATCATTGGTAATTGTCTAAACTTTTGATTATAGTCTAATCCAAAGCCCACAACAAAAGCATCCGGTATTTCAAAACCAATATAATCACAATCGATAGTAACAACTCTGCGTTCTGGTTTATCCAATAAAGTAACAATTTTTACATCATTGGCTCCTTTGTTATACATTAATTTTTTTACAGTATTTAATGTACGACCAGTATCCACGATATCTTCAACCAATAATATATTTAATCCTTTAATGGATTTATCCAAGTCTTTGTTAATTTTGACATCCCCAATGCATTCTGTGCAATCATAACTTGATACATCC
>CALCFG010000165.1 GCA_937900565.1 uncultured Erysipelotrichaceae bacterium | reverse complement strand
ACTAACTTGTTCAAAGAATTTTGTTTTCAAACTATTTCATCAATTTCTATTGACTTTTATATAGTTAGCTTTCTAAAAAATAGCTATTTCTTATAATTAAAGTTTACATGAGTATAGGCAATTAACAATTGATTATTAGTTGCGTAAAATAAACTGTAGGTTTAATTAATTTTCAAGTGATTCGATATAAGTTAGGGCTGATTTTAATCCATCCAATGCGCTGGATATAATACCACCAGAATAGCCGGCACCTTCACCTATTGGATATAATCCATCACAAGTTAAGCTTTCTTTACTTATTGGATTACGGGTTAAACGTATTGGACAACTGGATTTGGATTCAATAGCGACCATATGGGCGCTTTCTTGAATATACCCAGGCATTTTACGATCAAATTGAGTGAGTGCACTTTTTACATGATTGACCCAATCATTACCAAATAATTGATTTAAATCAGTAGGAACAACATTAAAACTATACGTTGAATTTACTGGATGGATAACGCGATCATGCATAAAATCAGTTAATGTGATGCCTGGGGCATCATAGTTATTTCCTGCTAATTCATAGGCTTTCTTTTCCAAAGCATGAACCATATCAAAACCAGCGAGTGGATGGTCGCTACCATAGTTGGTTTTACTTGTTTGCACAAGCAATGCGGCATTGGCAAAATTACCATCCCGTTTGGAGAAACTCATGCCATTGGTAACAATGGTATTTTTATCGCAATTGCTTGCCATAATGTAACCGCCAGGGCACATACAAAAAGTATAAATACCCACACCATTATGATTAGCGGTTAAATTATAGGACGCATTTTCGAGTAATGGTGAGTTGGCATATTGATGGTATCTTGCTTCATTGATAAAACTTTGCGGATGTTCGATGCGTACGCCAATGGCCATATCTTTTTGTTCAATGGTAATGCCATTGGCAAGCAATTGCTTATATAATTCATGGTTACTGTGACCGCAGGCTAAAAAGCATGTGGAAGTAGGGATCCATTCGGTATTGATTTGAATTGCTTTTAATTGATTGTTTTCTACTTTGATATCGTTTAATTGGGAATTAAAGTGAACTTGGCCTCCCAAATCAATGATGTGTTGCCGCAATCGCGGAATTATTACTTTTAATTGATCTGTACCGATATGAGGATAACCGTCGTAAAGAATAGATTCTTTTGCGCCTGCATCGACAAATTGTTGCAAGATCCAAGGAATGCGTTCATCTTTGATCCGGCAGGTTAATTTGCCATCGGAGAAGGTGCCGGCACCACCTTCACCATATTGGATGTTACTTAAAGTATTTAATTGACGCGTTGTTAAAAAAGTTTCGACATCCTTTTCTCGGATATCAATGGATTGACCCATTTCAAATACAATGGGTTGGCATCCAGCATGGGCTAAAGCCAATGCTGCAAACAAACCAGCCGGACCAAAGCCAATAACAATAGGATGAGTAGGATAGTTAACTTTAGGAATGGTAAAGTTACTTGGTTTATATAAAGAAACATCTTTTAAACGATAAACCGATTGATTGGGTTTAATATCTGCAATAACTGAATAGCTATAATATAATCCTTCGCGAGCATCCAATGAGCGTTTACTAATTCTAAATGAATAAATGTCTTTTTCACTCAGTTTGATTTTTTTTGCTATTTCTCGTTTAGTTAATGTTTGTTCTATATGCGTTTTGATTTGATGAATTACTATTTTCATACTAAAAAGTTTAACAAAGTTTAGTAAATTCGCCTATGGTTTTACATTGGTTAACACAATAAATGGCGTGATGTAATGGTATAATCATATCTATGGACTTAAAGAGTAGAATGAATGAATTGGTAAAGATTTTAAATCGCGCCAATGACGAATATTATAACAATAACGCACCAACCTTATCGGATGCAGAATACGATGAATTAATGGATGAATTAATTCGTATTGAAAATGATTATCCGCAATGGTTGCTTGCGAATTCACCAACGCAACGTGTTGGGGAAAAAATTAAAGATAATACATTTAAAAAAGTTACTCATAAAGCAAAAATGATGTCCTTAGGGGATGTCTTTAATAAAGAACAATTGCAAAGTTGGGTTGAAAAAGTTGAGGAAGCTGTTGGCGCGTGCGAATACAGCGTGGAATGTAAGATTGATGGATTAGCGATGAGTTTATGGTATCGCAATGGTAAGTTTGATCAAGCGGTTACCCGTGGGGATGGTTTGGTTGGAGATGACGTAACAACTAACGTTGCAACAATTCCTTCGATTCCTAAAACAATTGAATATATGGATGAATTGGAAATTCGTGGAGAAATATTTATGCCGAAAGCCTCCTTTCATGCCATTAATGCAATCCGTGAAGCCAATGGAGAAGCTTTATTTGCCAATTGTCGCAATGCTGCTGCTGGTTCGATTCGTTTGTTGGATAGTAATGAAGTGGCTAAGCGGGGATTGGAAGGCTTTTGGTACCATGTACCTCAAGCTTACAGTTTAGGGCTCGCTACCCATAGCAATGCGTTAGCAAAGATAAAAGCACTGGGTTTTAATGTCAATGAGTTAAACGCGATTGCCCATAACTTTGATGAAATTTGGACCATAATTGAACAATTTACTGCTTTAAGAGATAGTTTACCGTACGATATTGATGGGGTTGTCATAAAAGTCAATGATTTAGCAACTCAACAACAATTGGGATTTACGGTTAAAGTGCCTAAGTGGGCCATTGCATATAAATTTCCGGCAGAAATTGTAACAACTAAGGTTAATGATATTTTTGTAACTGTTGGTAGAACAGGCAAAATTACTCCGAATGCTGCGTTACAACCAGTGCAATTGGCTGGTAGTACCGTATCTTACGCAACCTTGCATAATCAAGATATGATTCGTCTAAAAGATATTCGTATCGGTGATATGGTAAAGGTGAGAAAAGCCGGAGATATCATCCCCGAAGTTGTGGCACCTATCGTATCTGCAAGGGATGGCAGTCAGAAAGAATATGAATTCCCGACAATTTGTCCGATTTGTGGTATGCCATTGGTTAAAGTCGAAGATGAAGCAGCTCACTATTGTGTAAATGTGGATTGTCCGGCACGCGTGGTTGCTTCGATTGCCCATTTTGCATCACGGGATGCAATGAATATTGAAGGGCTTGGTGAGCGTAAAGTGGAAGTATTTCATCAACATGGTTTATTAAATACGATTACTGATATCTACTCATTAAAAGAAGAAAGTGAAACGATTTTACAGATTGATAAATTTGGTGCAAAGAGTCTAACCAATTTGGTCAATGCGATTGAAGACAGTAAAAAGAATTCGCTTGAAAAAGTTTTATTTGGTCTAGGTATTCGTCAAGTGGGAGCAAAACAAGCGCTTAGCTTGGCACAATACTTTAAATCCATGGAAGCACTAATGAATGCGAGCTATGAGGAATTAGTAAATTTAAATGATGTTGGTGAAGTTACAGCCTTAAGTATTGTTAATTTCTTTAAGGATGAAAAAAATAGTGATTGCATTCAAGCATTAATAAATGTAGGCGTAAATATGCAATACTTAGGAGAGCCTGTCAAAGAAAGTCCATTTACCAATAAAACCATTGTGTTAACAGGTTCATTGCAGCATTATGATCGTAAAGATGCGACCGCATTGTTACATAACTTAGGGGCGAAAGTAACAGGTTCGGTTTCAAAGAAAACGGATTTAGTCATCTATGGTGAAAGTGCAGGAAGTAAATTGAGTAAAGCTGAAACACTGGGTGTACAAACCATGAGTGAATTGGATTTTATGGATATTGTAAAAGATTATACAAATTAAGAAAGGAAGTTTATGAGTTCAATTGATTTTAAACAACTAGCGCATCAATTAATGTTTGATTTAAATGATGAAGAAGTAAAAGATATTGAAAAAGAATTTGATACCTTGTTGCAACAATTGCAATTAATGGAAGCAGTGAATACGGACGGTGTGGAAGAAATGGTGTATTGTTTTGAACAACCCACAACTTATTTAAGAGATGATGAAGTTGGGGATGTATTAAGCCAAAGTGAAGCGTTAGCTAATGCGCCAAAACAAAGTAATGGGCATTTCTTAGTGCCAAAGGTGGTGAAATAATGAATCGTAGTGATGCGTTGAATGCATTTAATGATGCGTTAGTAAAAGCTAAAGAAAGTCATGCACGATGCAATGATGTGGTTACTTTTTTAGAATCAGATAATGAATTAGTGACAAAAGCATTGGAAAATAGCGATGGAAGTTTATATGGTTTGCCAATTGCATTAAAAGATAATGTGAATACCAAAGGGATTAAAACGAGTGCATGTTGCAATATATTAAATAATTATATTCCGCAATATAATGCGACGATTGTAGATAAATTAGTTAATGCGGGAGCATTAATTGTATGTAAAAGTAGCATGGATGAATTAGCAATGGGCGGTACAAATTTAACCTCAAATATTGGCCCATGCTTGAATCCATACGATACGAATCGTATTAGTGGTGGTTCCAGTGGTGGCAGTGCAGCTTTGGTTGGCAGTGGTGCGTTAGCAATGGCCATAGGTACGGATACAGGGGATTCAATTCGTAAGCCAGCGGCGTATTGTGGTTGTGTTGGTGTAAAGCCAACGTATGGAAGAATTAGCCGCTATGGCATTATTCCTTACAGTTCTTCGTTAGACCATGTGGGTGTATTTGCAAACAGCGTGAAGTTAGCTGCTCAAAGTATAAGTGCATTAAGTGGCAGAGATGATCATGACTTAACGAGTGGTAATCAACCTGTGGAAGATTATGTAGCCAATTTAAATGCAAGTGTTAAAGGTAAAACGATTGGTGTTATAGGTAACGTAATAGATTCTATTGATAATGCTGATATCTTGGAACAATTTAATGGATTATGTAATGCGTTGGAAGCACAAGGTGCAACTATTAAAAAAGTCTATTACGATGAGCAATTAATTAAAACGATATTGCCAACGTATTATATTATTGCCAATTGTGAAGCAAGTGCAAACCATTCTAATTTAGATGGTATTCGTTTTGGTGTACAAAAAGATGGGGATACCCCAAGTGATATTATGATGAATAGCCGAACTCAAGGTTTAGGTAAATTGATCCGTAAACGTTTTGTTATTGGTAGTTACGGTTTATTCGAAGAAAACCAAGATAAATTGTTTAGAAAAGCGCAAAAGATTCGCCGTTTATTAGTGGAAGCCACTGAAAAAATGTATGAGGAAGTGGATGCTTTATTCGCGCCGGCTGCTCCTAGCATTGCGCCATTATTAAATGATGAAAATGCGGATCAATTATCCGATAAATATTTAATTGCCGATAACTGGTTAATTTTAGGTAATTTCATGGGAGCACCAAGTATGACGATTCCTTTAGGATTGAGTCAAGGGTGTCCTATTGCTACTAATATTATGTGTAAACCATGGAATGAACAATTAATGTTTGATATGGGTAGTGTGATAGAACAATGCTGTCAATTTGAAGTAAAGAAGGGAGAAAACTAATGGAATACGATGTTGTCATTGGATTAGAAATCCATTGTGAATTAAAAACGAAAAGTAAAATGTTTTCTTCTGCACCGGTATCTTTTGGTAGTTTAGCTAATAGCTGTACTAATATTGTGGATTTAGCGCATCCAGGTTATATGCCAAGCATCAACAAAGAAGCGATTCGAAAAGCTATTCAAGCATGTACGGCATTTCATTTAGAAATTGATCCATTGGTAAAATTTGATCGTAAAAATTATTACTATCCTGATCTTACCAAAGGTTTCCAAATTACCCAACAATTCCATCCAATTGGGCGAAATGGTTTTATTATGATTCCATTAGCTGACGGTAGCGAAAAGAAAGTACGCATTAATCGAATTCATATGGAAGAAGATACAGCCAAGCAATTCCATTTAACGGATGGAACGTTAATTGATTTTAACCGTGCAGGTACCCCATTAATTGAAATTGTATCCGAACCGGATATGGAAAATGGGGCGCAAGCCGCTGCATATGTGGAAACACTGCGTGAAACATTATTGTATTTGGGTGTATCCGATGTCAAAATGGAAGAAGGTTCGTTACGTTGTGATGTCAATGTTTCATTAAAACCAAAAGGTTCCAGTGTGTATGGAACGAAAAATGAAATTAAAAATTTAAATAGCATTAGTAATGTTGAAAAAGCCATTGATTATGAAATTGAACGTCAAAAACAAATTTTAGATAATGGTGGTATTATCGAACAAGCGACGCGTCGTTATGATGAAGCAACTAAAACAACGGTATTAATGCGTAAAAAAGAAGGTTCAGTTGATTATAAATTCTTCCCAGAACCAAACATTTTCCCGATTCAATTGGACTTAAATTGGATTAAGGAAATTCAAGAAAGTTTACCAGAATTACCTGCTGCAAAACGTGCACGTTTTGTTAGTGATTATGGATTAAATGCTTATGATGCATCTGTTCTTGTTGGTAACATTGAAGCTTGCGCATTGTTTGAAAACTTAGTAAAAGGGTGTAAAAATGCTAAAATGGCAGCTAATTGGATGATTAGTGAAGTTTTAGCCTATACCAATAAAAATAATGTGCCTTGTTCTTCTTTGAAGGAATATATGCCAAAGTTAGCAACGTTATTAAATATGGTAGATGCTAAAGATATTAGTAATAAACAAGCCAAAGAATTATTAATTGATGTATTAAATGGGAAAGATCCAAAACAATTAGTGGAAGAAAAAGGCATGAAACAACAAAGTGATCCTACGCAATTACTCACTTGGATCAATGAAGTATTGGAGGCCAATCCACAATCCATTACAGACTATGCCAATGGAAAAGATAGAGCGGTTGGATTCATTGTGGGACAAGTTATGAAAAAAAGCCGTGGCCAAGCCAATCCGAAGTTAACTAACCAAATGGTAGTGGAAGAATTAAAAAGTCGCATCTAAGGTTAGTTGTATTAATGCACTTTTCGTGTTAAATTATTTCACGAAGTTATGGAGAAAGTATGAGTAATCGAAGTACAAAACCGAATAAGAAAGTTGTTCGTAAAGGTAAAAAAAGAAAAATTGATAAAGCATCGTTAATTATATTAATAACGATTATTGTTTTAGGTATTCCAGCATTAATTGTCGGCTATGAATTGATCAGTGCTCAATTAGGTACTCATTCCCCCGTGAATGGTTCCCGGTTTGATGGTGATTTAACTCCTGAAATTAGTAAGGATCAACTAAAAACGATTGAAAATAATATAAGTAACATTACCGGAGTTGATTCAGCCAGTATTGAATTGGCAACATCCACATTACGTGTTTACTTAGATTGTGAGGATAGCTTGGATGATGCGGGCATTGAATCTGCAGTCAATGATGCTTACAGCCAAGTTACTTCTGTTTTGGATGTTGGATCTTACTTTACGTTACAAGATGATAAAAAGATGTACGATATTGAAATCCATGGGTATAACAATATTGATTTTGCAGAAGATAATAGTAGCAATACTTACATTTATTACATTCTTAATAAATCCAGTAGCATGGAACAGCCCCACATTCAATTAGTATCTCAACCATTGGATGCAGAATTGGCGGAATCGTTACGTAATGGTGATGAAGCTGAAGCGGAAGTGAATTCTAGTGAAGGGGATATGACGGTTGGTGGAAGTGAAGAAGAACCAGTCGAGAATAGCGAAAATAGTGAGGAACAAACACAAGAATAGACGTAATGTCTATTCTTTTGCTATGCTTAATAAGTATGAAAAAAAATGAATTAGTTACCAGTTGTTGTATTGATTATGACTATCAAGGAAATGGAATCGTTAAAGTTGATGGCTTTGTAGTTTTTGTTAAAGGACTCATTGTTGGTGAAGAAGCAACGATTAAAATTATTAAAGTATTAAAAAATAGTGCCATCGGTATTATTGTTGAAATAACTAAAGTAAGCAGTCATCGTGTTGAACCAATCTGTCCGTCGTATCGTTTGTGCGGTGGATGTTATTTAATGCATATGGATTATGAGGAACAGTTGCGCTTTAAAAAGAATTATGTTCAATCTTGCTTTAAGCAAAATAAGATGGATATAAATGTCAATGATGTAATGGTTAGTGAAAATACTTACCATTATCGCAATAAAGTACAAATACCACTGCAATACGATCCACAAAAAGGTTGGCAGTATGGTTTCTATCGCAATCATAGTCATGATTTAGTGTCCTTTGATACGTGCTATATTCAAGATGATTTTGCGAATCATTACATTCAGTCTTTTATTGAATTATTAAATACGTCACAATTAACCGAAGGAATACGCCATGTAGTATTAAAGATGATGGGTGATCAAATAATGGTCATTATTGTAATTACAATGGAATTACCATTGGATGTACAAGAAGCAATAATTGCCTTAAGTCATCACTATAATATAACATCAACATTACTAAACCATCACAATGGTAATGGTAATGCTGTTTTGAGTTATGAAAATACATTGTTGGATGGTAGTGAATCAATTCAAGCACATTGTTTGGGTTTAAACTACTTAATCTCTGCCAATAGTTTTTATCAAGTTAATACGGTTATGATGCAACGTTTATATCAATGTGCTTACGATTATATGCAAGTAAAAAAAGATGAAACAATATTGGATCTATATTGTGGTACTGGAACGATTGGGTTGGGTATTGCTAGACAAGCAAATCAATTGATTGGTGTGGATGTTGTGGAAAGTAGTATAGAAAATGCTAAAGCCAATGCGATATTAAATGATATTGATAATGCGCAATTCTTTTGTTTAGATGCAGGCGTTGCTTCCACACAACTGTTGCAGCAAGGTTATCAGTTTGATGGTATTTTTGTGGATCCACCACGTAAAGGGTGTGATGATGTTACTATTGATGCGTTAAAACAATTTAGTCCTAAACGAATTGTTTATATTTCATGCAATCCAGCAACTTTGGCACGAGATTGTGCCAAGCTCTCATCCCATTATTGTGTAACTTCAGTTACACCAGTGGATATGTTTGCTAATAACTTTCATATCGAAACAGTTGTGCTTTTAAGCAAATTGGATAATTAGCAAGGTTATTGGTTATTAAGACTGTTCCATAACATGTTTGGTAATGATTGTGGCGGTATTGTAAAGGTAAGTTGTTTCAGTGCTTAGTATCTATTTATTGATTCATATTAATTGTAGGGTATAAAAATGATGCATCCATTCATTGGATGCGTCATAAACTTTATATCCTTTTTTTGTGTTACGTTTAACTTCGTATAAGGCGACATCTGCTTTTTTGCTTAATTCACTAAAGTTATTTCCATCTTTTCGAGAAATTGCAATGCCAAATGTATTGTTAATTAACTTAAAATTATCTAAATCCAATAAAACAAAGATATGTTGGCGATGTGATAATGGATTTTGCGATAATAATTGGTCGATTTTTTCTTTTGTGTCGCGCCATTATATATGTGCATGTCATTTTAAGTGCGGATTATTGAGTACACAATAATGATTATATTCAATGAATATTGAAGGGCTTGGAAATTGTTAAAAGAAATTAATGTTTTGTTAACAATTTTATATATTTATGTTTTTTTTAGGTCCTGAAGTTAGATAAAAAATATTGTCGATGCAATCAATTTTTTAATAATTAAGTTATGCGAATGAGTGGAAATTACAATTACAAAGACAAAGGCTAGGAATTGGCTGAATTTGTGAATGTATTGTTTAATTTAACGTAGTATCGAAAATGCTAAATTTAAGATTGATTATGTGCATTAATTGAAATTAACTTGTGATATGTTAGTCAAGTAGTTAGTAGGAGGAAGTAATGAAAAAATTTTCAAGTTTAGCTTTAGCACTTATGTTAGTGTTAAGTGGTTGTTCTTCTGCACCAAATAATGATACTGCGAAATTTAAAGCAGGATCATATACAGGAAGTGCAAAAGGAAACAATGGTGATGTTGTTGTGGAGGTGACGTTAACTCAAGATAAAATAGAGTCCATTAGTGTGAAGCAACACGAAGAAACAAAAGGTTTAGGCGATACTGCCATTGAACGTGTAATTGATGAGATTATTAAAAAACAATCAGTTCAAGTTGAAACAGTTTCTGGTGCGACGAATAGTAGTAATGCGACTATAGAAGCAGTAAGTGCTGCTTTGAAAGAAGCTGGAGTTGATGTAAACACTTTAACACCACAATCATCCAATGAAGAAAAAGTAGCTGTGGAAGATACGAGTGCAGACATTGTTGTCATTGGTGGCGGTGGTGCTGGATTAACTGCGGCAATCGAAGCAGCAGATGCAGGTGCTAAAAATATTATTCTTTTAGAAAAAATGATGCAAACTGGAGGTACAACTGCCACTGCTCAAGGCATGATTGCAGGATATGAAACACAAGTTCAAAAAGCTGCAGGAGATGAGGCGATTAGTTATGAAGCAATGTACGATAATCTAATGAACAATGCATTGTGGAAATTAGAACCAGAATTAACTGAAATTACAGTACGTAATTGCGGTAAAACTATTGATTGGTTAATGGATCGCGCTAATGTTAAATTTCAAGATGAAGTGTTAGTAGGATATGGTCCTTTAAAAATGATGCATGTTGTTGATGGCTTGGGTGTTTCTTTAATTGAAGAATTAACACGTACTGCTAGCGAAGCTGGTGTTGATATTCGTACTGAAAATAAAGCAGTCGAATTAATACTTGATGATAACAATAACATAGCAGGTGTTAAGGTTGAAACTAATGGTCAAACGTATACGATTAATACAAAAGCAGTTGTATTAGCAACTGGCGGATATTCTTATAATCCAGAATTAACTGCATTGTTAGATCCTGAAAAAGAAGGAACATTTGGTATTGGTCATCCATCAAATACTGGTGATGGATTAATAATGGCAAGTAATGTAGGTGCTGCATTAACACATACTAATCATTTAATGGCAGTACTAAAAGACTATGAAATAATGAAAGATCACAATGGAACAAGCAATAGTGCAAATATATCGCGTTTTATAGCACAAGATAATTTAGTGTTGGTTGGTGTTGATGGAAAACGATTCGTTGATGAAAAAAGCGGTGGTTATATGACACAATTATTAAATGAGCCTATTTTTGATCAAATGCATAAACAAGGAAGTGAATTCGTCTGGGCGATTAGTGATGTTGCAAGTTTGGAAGCAGCTGAAGTCAAACGCGGTGCTGATTTGGAATTTATTAGTGCAAATACTGTTGAAGAATTAGCAGAAAAAATGGAAGTAGATGTTAATGCGCTTACAGAAACGTTGGCAAGCTATAATAAGTATGCAAGCGAAGGATATGACCCAGAATTTAAACGGACAACATTTGCGCCTTTAACTGCACCTTATGTAGCAGTTAAAGCTGTTCCTTGCGAAATCATTACATATGGTGGTGTAGCGCGTAATGAAAGTGCTGAAGTTTTAAGAGCAGATGCAAGTGTTATTGGTGGACTATATGCTGCAGGTGAAGTTAGTGCCAATTCAGCGTATATGGGATTTACCTTAAGTAATGCAGTAACTTGGGGACGCATTGCGGGTGCTAATGCAGCAAGCTATATCTCAGAATAAAGAATATAAAAAATGTCGCTAAAATCTAGCGGCATTTTTTATTTGAAATGATTTGTTTCCGATAATTATTTGGGGATACTCCCACGTTTTGTGTAAAACTGCGAGTGAAGTGTTGTTGACAGGAAAATCCGCATAATTCACTAATTTGCATTAAATTGTAGACATTTGTGTTGAGATAGTTCTTGGCTAATGCGATGCGATATTCAATTATGAATTGGCTAGGTGATTTTTCCATAACATTTATGAAACTTTTATATAGATAGTTGGGTGATATATTGAATTGAATTGCCAATTGTTGAATGTTTAAGTTATCTCGAATATGTAGATTAATGTAACTAATAATATTATTGATAAGTTCTATTTGGTCTTTGTGTTTAGGACGTAGTGTATAGCGTTGTTGAAATGTACGTTGTTTTCTAATAATATCTATGCAAATTGTTTTAATCAACATATTAATTAAGGCATTTGCGCCTGGTTTATTGGATTCTGCTTCTTTAAGAATGATTAAAAACAAATGTAATAATTCCTTATCCTTATCATGGATCACAGGTGTGATTTGCGCAAAAAGTCCCAATAGTTGAGGTTGTAAGGTTATCGGTTCGACTTGAAAATGTATGTAAATATACTCGAATTCTTTCTGTCCATAATTTAATGACGTATAAATTCCATGAGGCTGAAGAATTATTAAATCGTTCATTAAACAATGATAGTCTTTGCCTTGAATCGTAGTTATTGATCCGCCTTTTGTATAATAAATGAATTCTAAATCATTAATTGTGTATGTTGCTTGTGTTTCAGTTGCACTTCGCCAAGTACCTACTGATTCAACAATAATATTGAACTCGTTGAAAAAACGCGATAACTCATCTTCGTTTAATGGTTTAGTTTTTTGGTTGGAATTAATAACTTTCATTGTTATTAGTGTATCAAAAAACAGCTTATTTCAGTAAGGCTTAGCTGGGGTTATTTTTAAATTATCAATTACACATAATTTAACACAAAAATGCCACTATCTTGTCACCTAGTTATGAAAACTAGATATATAATTAATGTATGAGCAAAGAATTGATGAAAAATGGGTTTAAATTAAGCTTCGGGGAAGAAGTCGGTAATGCAATAAGCCATGGGGTAATGGCAGTGTTATGTTTGGTATTATTGCCACTGGTAATGGCATACATGGTTCAACAAAAAGGGTTAGAAATTGCAATTGGTGTGGGTTATTATATGATTTGCATGTTCATGATGTTTATTGTTTCATGTTTATATCATTCCATGCATTATGGATCAAGTCAAAAATACGTTTTTCGAAAGTTAGATCATATCATGATATTATTTGCTATTGCTGGCACGTATACACCAATTTGTTTATCATTATTGGATAAACCAATGGGTTATGTTTTATTGGCAATTGAATGGATTTGTGTGTTTATCGGAGTCTTAGTTAAAGCAATTAGTAAACAAACCCATAAAGTATTTTCTATGGTACTCTACATGACTATGGGATGGCTGGCTATATTTATCTTACCTACGTTATTAAAAACACCAATATTTTTTGCATTAATTCTTTCAGGTGGTTTGTTCTATACAGTGGGTGCATTCTTTTACGGACATCCGCAACGTCCATATAATCATTTTATTTGGCATTTATGCATTAATGCTGCCTCTATTTGTCACTTTATTGCAATCGTTTGTTACATGTAAAACTATGTTGTACAATTAAATATATGAAAAAATTGAGAGTAACAAAAGGGTTAACGGTTGGAAGTATAATTATTTTAATTTGCTTTTTATTGATTGGTCCTTTTGTTTACTTTTCTTTTTTTTATGTTCCTACGACATTATATGTGGATAGTTATTTGCATGATGAAAAAATCAATAATGAACACAAAATGGTGGTTAATTATACAAAAAATGATGCGATTAAATATAAAGGGAATATGGATGCCATTGTGGATACTGTATTTGAACAGTTGAATACAGAAAAAAATTTAAGCAGTGTTATTATGGAAGTTATTCCTTTAAATCAACATTATGTCCTGATTCAAATAGATAATGTTATTGGGTATCATGATGCGTCTTTTATATTTAATTTAGATAGTAATAGAGCTGAGCAAGGCTTACAATTTAGTGATGCGTTTATAAGACAAGGCATTATTGATCAAGCACGATTGAATTCTGCTTATAATTCCATGGCTTTTAGTAGTGATTTTGCCTTAAATTTAGAAAACTATGTGGTTGAAGCGTATATTGAATATGATGCACCAATGATGCAATTTAATATTGATCTAGGGTTAGGGTGGTTAAGCTACAGTGTGGATATGCGTTATCACATTGAAGATATAAATATTGATTTACAACTGGATTCAATAAATCAATCCATTCCATATCGTTTGCAAGATTCACCAGTAGGGGAAGCTAAAGTTATCTATTTAGGCATTAACCATGCTTTTAATCGTACATTGGATTATCAATGGATTGATTTATTTAGTACCTATCGTCAAAGCATGTCTTTTATTGTTAATGGGGCTAAATTGCAAGGTAATAAAGATTTAGTGATTGAAAGCCTAAATCAAGGCATGGGACTCGTTAATGGGACGTATCAAAATGCTTCTTTTGATGGTTTAAGTGAAACACAAATTGATCATGAACTTTTTGGAACGGTTCGATTAATTGAAGAGATAACTAATTTTTCTTATACGACAAAACTTCTAAGTGGTGTTGAAAATGACGATAACAATTATTTTAATTTGATTAATCCTACCGTAATCATTGATTCATTAGATCAACTTACATTAGAATTTTGGCAAAACTTAGCTACCGGTTCCATTGTGTACCTTGAAGATGGGCGAAGTGATTTTCTTAATGCAATGCAATCATTATTACCAGAATTAATGGATGCAGGTATTCAAGTTAGAGCGATAAATGAAATAAGGTAAATCAATGAATTGATTTACCTTATTTTTTACGTTTAGCATCATTTTCTATCCATTGATCAAGGGTTAATGGTTTGTAGTTACTGTATTGGGTAAATACATTAATGCATTGACATGGAATGGTTCGCATTAATCCTCCGGGATCTTTTACTTTGGTTTGTTGAATTGTCTGGATGAATTGGTCCATTAATTGTTGATCATGCGTATTGTGAATATGCCCATATAACATATAAGTCTTTGCGTTTCCATT
>CALCFG010000164.1 GCA_937900565.1 uncultured Erysipelotrichaceae bacterium | reverse complement strand
AAGCTTTGTTACGGATGGTAAGATTACCAAAGATTGTGGTGTCCGTTTAATTCGTGACGGAATTGTTGTATACGAAGGTAAATTAGGCAGTTTGAAACGATTCAAAGATGATGCCAAAGAAGTAAGCAACGGTTACGAATGTGGTATTACCATTGAAAATTTCAATGATATTAAGGAAGGCGACTTGATTGAAGGATTTATCCAACAACAAGTGGAAGTAGCTTAATATGGCACAAAGCTTATCTAAAGAACGCTTGGATCAAGTATTTCTAAAGGAAATTACACGCATTATTGAAAAAGATGTGAAAGATCCACATGTAGGTTTTGTTACCATTACTGGTATTAAAATTAGTCCGGATTTATCTTATGCTACTGTGTTTGTTTCATTTTTAGGTAAAAAAGAACGCAATACTGCTGGTGTAAAAGCATTAAATCGTGCGGCAAGTTATATTCGTAAAGAATTAAGTCGTAATGTTAAAGTACGTAAAGTGCCGCAATTAAATTTTAAAATTGATGAATCAGTGGCAAAAGCAAATCGTATTGATGAATTATTAGCCATTGTCGGAAAAGAATTACGCGAAAACGAAGCAAACAACACTGATTTTATACCGGAAGATAATGAAATTTAAGCTTGGATTGCCTATTCTTGGATAGGCAATCCTTTTTATAACTGAATTGACCAATTTAATCCAAATTGTCAATGAATACGTTATAATAATTATTGCTATGAGTAACCAAAATAATGAACAACCAATGATGAATAGTTTTGTTAAAACAATCCAAGAAAAAATATTTTCAGGACAACTAAGTATCGGCGATAAATTACCAAGTGAACGTAACTTAGCCAGTGAATATCAATGTTCTAAAACAATGATCCATGACGGCTTATTACAATTAGTAAATCAAGGATTTTTAAATGCCATTCCGCGTAAAGGCTACTTTGTTGCCAATTATACCCAACATGGTAATGTCGATGTTTTAAATGCTTACTTAGCCTATAATTCAAATCATTTGGATTCCTATACTTTTGATGCATTAATCGAAGCAATATTAGCCATTGAAGGCAGTGCACTTGTTAAATTAAGTACCAACGCCAATGAAAATGATTTACATTATTTAAAATCAATTGTTAAAAAGATGAAAATGGTGGATGAAAGCAATGTCGATGAAATCGTCAGTTTATTTTCATTATTCCATCATTCCGTATGTTACTTATGTAAAAATGCATTATTTCCTTTGTTATTTAATTCATTCAATGAATTATTGGAAGTATTCTATAAAGATTTTATTCAGGAATACGGTAAGGATAATTGCTTGAAAGCAATGCGTTATTTTATTGGGTATATTGAAACCAAACAAGGGCAAAAAGCGTATAACCTATTGGGGAATCTTTTAAAACAATTCCGTAGTGCCAATAAAAAACATAATGGAGCAAATGTATGATTACTTATTACGTAATCCGTCATGGTCAAAGCTTATTTAATGTCAAACATTTAATTCAAGGTTGGTCAGATTCTCCATTAACACAATTAGGAATTACGCAATGTATGGCATTAGCCAAAGGTATTGAAAATATTGAATTTAATAGTGCATATTGTGGCTTAACACAACGGACTATTACTTCTTCCCAACTTATCCTTAATGGCCGCAAAATCGCTTTAAAACCGTTATCTCAACTTAATGAAATCTGTTTTGGTAATCTGGAAGGGGATAAAAAGCATTTAAAGATGGGAATATGAATGATTTTACCAGTGTTGGAGGAGAATCCCTTGCGGATGTACATCATCGCTTAAATCAAGTAATCCAATTAATCAATCAAGAAAATAATGAAGGGAATATCTTACTTTGTCTAAGTAGTGGTACCATTAGTATATTATTGGATATGCTTGATCCTGCTTATTTTGATACCCATGAACTAACGGGTTTAGATAATTGTTCAGTAAGCATTATCGAATTTGATAATGGTAAGTATTCAATCAAAGCATTTAATGATATGGATTATCTAATTAATGGAAGTAAATATCTTTAATTTGCTTCCACTTGAAAATATATTCATAACTTCTATAAATTTAGTCTTTAAATCATTTGCGTATTTAAAGACTTTTTCATATTATTAAATTAACATATGCATAGGGAGGGAATTATTAGAATGAGCAATAAATATGCAGGTACACAAACAGAAAAGAATTTAGAAGCAGCTTTTGCAGGTGAAAGCCAAGCACGCAATAAGTATACTTATTTTGCGTCAAAAGCAAAAAAAGAAGGCTATGAACAAATCGCTGCATTATTCTTAAAAACAGCAGATAATGAAAAAGAACATGCAAAATTATGGTTTAAAGAATTAAATGGTATCGGTGATACTGCAGCAAATTTAAAAGCTGCTGCTGAAGGTGAAAACTATGAATGGACCGATATGTACGAAGGCTTTGCTAAAACAGCAGAAGAAGAAGGATTCCCTGAATTAGCGCAACGCTTCAGATTAGTTGGTGCCATTGAAAAACATCATGAAGAAAGATATCGTGCGTTATTGCATAATGTAGAAATGGCAGAAGTATTTGGGAAAAGTGAAGTTAAAGTTTGGGAATGCCGTAACTGTGGTCATATCGTAGTTGGTACCAAAGCACCTGAAGTATGTCCAACATGTGATCATGCCCAAAGCTATTTTGAAATTCATTGCGAAAATTATTAATTGTTTAAAAGACGCTAAAGCGTCTTTTTTTTGCGCAGACTTGCTAAACGATAGTAAATTAGCTTAGAATTAAACATGTGATTAATATAATTGATGCAACAAAAAATATACCGAGTTTATTTGATAACGGTTTTTTAATCGTTATAAATGGCGAATTTACATCAATTCCATTTATCCTAAATGTGCTGCATTATTTGAAGATTATTTAAATAAAAATAACTATAACTATTCACATGAGATTTTACCAATCATAATAGTGTTTTAAATCATCCATTATTACCTACATTAATTGATTCATTTAAACGTGTGACCAATAATCTCAATGTTTTAATTCGGAATGAATTTGAATATAAAGTAAATGCAGATATTGTTTTATATCTGGGATTATGTAATGGCGCAGGATGGGTTACTCGGATTAATAATAAAGATGTCATCCTACTAGGTATTGAAAAAATATTGGAACTGAATTGGACTAATGAAGATGCAATGAGTGGTCTTATCTATCATGAATTAGTACATCTTTATCATATTCAAAATGGAACCTTTGACCAAGTGGCTAAAGATAATGTGCAAGCAAATATTTGGCAATTATTTTGTGAAGGAATAGCCATGCTATTTGAACAAAACCTCGTTCATAACATAAACTATTTTCATCAAGATCATAATGATTGGTTGGATTGGTGTAATCACCACCATCATCAAATACTTAATGATTTTTATAATGATTTACCCATAATGAATTACCATAATCAACGCTATTTTGGGGATTGGGTCAATTATTATGCTCATTCTGATGTAGGATATTATTTGGGAGCTAAGTTTGTACTTTATTTACATGAAAACTTTTACTTTTCAGAGTTAATTAATTTATCCATTGATAAAGTCTGTGAATCATTTTATCAGTATCAAAAAGAATGTAATATTGCAATGGAAGAGGCATTATGCAAAAAGTAATTTATCAAAATATTGGCTATGATCAACTCAATGTAAATCTATTTGATCATTTTATGCGATACCAACAAGTAGGTAATGTTTGGCGTAAAATTGCTGGCAAATGGGTGATTGAACATCATCCATTCATTGATGACTGGAATAAGGATGATATCGTATTTTTAGTTAAATGCTTACAAGATACCATTACAAATAACGGATTAGTTTATGGTGCATTTGTAGATTGCCAATTAAAAGGATTTGTTTCTGTGGATGGACAACTATTAGATGATAAAGAAAAATATATTGATTTGACCAGTCTTCATGTATCCAAAGATATGCGAGGAACAGGTATTGGTCGTCATCTTTTTAATTATGCGAAATTATGGGCTTCTCAAAAAGGTGCTCATAAACTCTATATTTCTGCCCATTCTGCAGTTGAATCTCAAGCCTTCTATCAGACAATGGGATGCGTGGAAGCAAAGGTTTGTCAAAGTAAACATGTCGATATGGAACCTTTTGATTGTCAATTGGAATATCAACTTTTAGATAAGGATTAAATACTATAGCGCTAAAGAAGCAACGAACACTAGAAGAAGTAAATACGATTATAAGTTGGTTAACAAGCTATCAAATACAACAAATTGAACAACATGCTAACTCAGATATTACGTTGAATGAATTTTTACTAATGCACCGCATATGAACCCTAAACGTTACGAAATTAAAGGTACTATCTGTAGAGTAAGGTTAGAATCTATTGATGTTCCTTATTACAAGATATTCGTTATTTAGATAAATTGATTGATGAGTTAGCTAAAGGATAATCAATCGATAAAATATTAAGGAAATAGTTGAATTATTAATAGAAATTATATATCTTTTTGACTATCTTTTTATATCTTCTTAAATGTCCGCAAAGCCTTATTTTATCGGCTCTACGGGCATTTTGCTTTTGTGGCAAACCTCACATATCTAGGTCTATCTTCTTATATTTTCGCTATCAAGCGTGGTTAAAATCGTGGTAAATACTTCTTATGCGATTAGACGCTGAACCTCTGATTTTGCGGTATCTATGGACGCATGAGCATACCAGTTCATTGTGATACTGATATTTGAATGCCCCATGATATACTGTAAATCTTTCGGGTTCATGTTCTTGCTTGCCAATCTTGTGCAGAATGTATGGCGTAGTGTATGTGGTGGGATATGTGGCAGGAAAAGGAAAGAAACATACCTTTAACCTTGCAGAGAGCTTCGCCCGTGAGAAATCGGGTGGAAAGAAAGTAA
>CALCFG010000163.1 GCA_937900565.1 uncultured Erysipelotrichaceae bacterium | reverse complement strand
TCATTGCTTAATAAGGAATGAAAGCACTCCCTAAAAGAAAATTTTAGATTATTTCTTTAATTCGTTTGCTGATTTTATAACGATTGATGATTTTAATTTGGCGCTTATGAAGCAACCCATAAAAAAACAAGATTTATTTTAAGTTGATTTTTTAGCTATATGAAGGTTTATGTATGCAATGCATGCACATTGGTTCGTATGATGCTAAACCGCATACAATTAACGGAAATGCATGACTACATAGCTAAAAAAGGGTATGCATTAGATATAACTGATTTCCGTTACCAACATGAAATTTACTTGAGCTGTCCGCGGAAAGCTTCAAGCGAGAAATTAAAAACTGTTATTCGACATCCAATAATGAAATTGCTAAATAACAGATAAAACAATCGTTACTCCTAAACAAATAAAAACCGGAATTAATCCGGTTTTATTTGTTTACTAGTAAATCAATAATATATTAATTAAGCTTCTAATGTATTGATTGCTTGAGCTAAACGTGATTTTTGACGCGCAGCATAGTTTTTATGTTTAACGTTATTAACCACAGCTTTATCTAATTTTTGGTTAGCTACGTTATAAGCTGCTTTTGCACCTTCAACATCTTTATTATTAACAGCAACTAATACGTTTTTAATTGCAGTTTTTAATTCTGTACGTTGTGCATTATGAGCTAAACGAGCTTGTTCATTTGTTAATGCTCTTTTTTGATTAGATTTAATATTTGCCATAATTACCTCCATTCACTACCGCATTATGATATCAATTTTAACGGGTTATCGCAACAAAAAACTGCATATTTTGTGCAAAAAAAGACCCAATGAACATGTGTTCATAGTAAAATAATAAAGTTATAAATGAATGCAAGGAGGTTAAGTATGGAAAATATTGAAAAATTACGCGTCGTGTTTATGGGTACACCAGTGTTTGCAACGGCACCGCTACAACAATTAATTGATAGTGGGTATCATATTGTTGCGGTTGTTTCACAACCTGATCGCCCTGTTGGACGAAAAAAGGAATTAAAACCCACTCCAGTAAAGGCTGTAGCTTTACAACATGGAATTAATGTTATACAACCGAATAAATTAAGTGAACAACCTGAAGTATTACTTAACTATCAACCGGATTTAATCGTTACTTGTGCTTATGGACAAAAGGTTCCAACCAGCATATTGGATTATCCAAAATATGGGTGTGTCAACTTGCATGGTTCATTATTACCAAAATACCGTGGTGGCGCACCGATGCAACGTGCCATCATTAATGGGGATAAGCAAACTGGAATGACCTTAATGGAGATGATTGACCGCATGGATGCTGGTAAGATGTATCAAAGTAAAGTGGTGGATATTACGATTGATGATACATTAGATTCATTAAGCGTAAAGATGATGGAGGCTAGCAAATACTTAATCAAAGAGGCTTTACCATTATATTTGGACGGTAAACTTCCTGGTATTGAACAAGATGAAGCCTTGAGTTGTTTATCATTAACCATTAAAAAAGAAGAAGAAAGAGTAAGCTTTAAAGAAGAAAAATGTTGGAATTTATATAACCATATGCGAGGACTTATTTCCAATCCTGCCCCATATGCGTTATTATCCAACGGTAAGAAAGTTAAGTTTTACAATATTGGATACGAGGAATGTAACCATAATATCGCATATGGTTGTATTATCTTGGAAAAAGGCCATTATAAAGTAGCTGCTAACGGTGGTTATATTCATGTTTATGAATGTCAAATGGAAGGTAAAGCTAAAATGAATGCTGCTAGCTTTATCAATGGCATCAATCAACAACTACCAAATTTAAGTTTTGAATAAGTTATGTAAAGGAATAAATGAATGAAACAAGACAATATACGTAATTTTAGTATCATTGCCCACATTGATCATGGTAAATCGACGTTAGCTGATCGTATCTTGGAATTAACCCAAACGGTTAGCCAAAGGGAAATGCAGGCACAATTATTGGATAATATGTCATTGGAAAGAGAACGTGGCATTACTATTAAATTAAATGCTGTGCAATTAAGTTACCATGCCAAAGATGGCAATGAATATATATTTAATTTAATCGATACACCAGGACATGTCGACTTTACTTATGAAGTATCGCGTTCGTTAGCGGCATGTGAAGGGGCAATTTTGGTTGTGGATGCAACGCAAGGGATTGAAGCACAAACATTAGCTAACGTTTATTTGGCGTTAGAAAATGATTTGGAAATTATTCCAGTCATCAATAAAGTAGATCTTCCGAGTGCGGATGTGGATCGATGCAAACATGAAATAGAAGATTTGTTAGGTATTGACTGTACCAATGCGCCTTGTATTAGCGCTAAAACGGGACTTAATGTTGATCAAGTATTGGAAGCGATTGTTGAATTGGTCCCACCACCGAGTGGGAATATCAATGCACCGTTGCAAGCATTAGTGTTTGATAGTTATTATGATGAGTACCGTGGGGTTATTTGTAATATTTGTGTTAAGCAAGGTCGTTTAAAAGTGGATGATGATATATTATTCATGCAAACGGGTGGTAAATACAAAGTTTATGAATGCGGAGTAAAAAATCCGAAGGAAGTTAAGAAAAATGAATTGGTCTGCGGTGAAGTTGGATGGGTAGCTGCTACTGTTAAATCCATTCAAGATATTCATGTTGGGGATACCATTACAACGATTGAAAATCCTGCAAATGAACCGTTAAGTGGTTACCGTAAGATGAATCCAATGGTTTATTGTGGATTATATCCAACGGATGCAGATAAATACAATGACTTACGTGAGGCTTTAGAAAAGCTTCAGTTAAACGATGCAGCATTACAATTTGAACCAGAAAATTCTCAAGCCTTAGGGTTTGGGTTCCGTTGTGGTTTTTTAGGCTTGTTGCATATGGATGTTATTCAAGAAAGATTAGAACGTGAATTTGATTTAACACTCATCGCTACCGCACCAAGTGTTATTTATCATGTCTATAAAACAGATCGCACTATGGAAAAAATTGATAACCCAGCAGCATTACCAGCCTCTCAATATATTGACCATATCGAGGAACCTTTAGTTAGAGCGTCTGTACTCGTACCAAATAACTATATTGGTGCCGTGATGGAATTAGCGCAAAGTAAACGAGGAACGTATATTGATATGAAAGTTGTGGATAATGATCGGAGTGATTTGATTTATGATATTCCATTAGCGGAAATAATCTTCGATTTCTTCGATCGTTTAAAATCAGCGACGAAAGGATATGCAAGTTTAGATTATCAATTAAATGGTTATCAAAAGAGCGATTTAGTGCGTGTCGATATTTTATTAAATGGTGAAATGGTCGATGCATTAAGCTTTATTGTTCACCGTGATTTTGCTTACCAACGCGGTAATGCAATTACGTCCAAATTAAAGGATTTGATTCCAAAACAACAATTTGAAATTCCTGTCCAAGCTGCCATCAATAATAAAATTATTGCCCGTACTAACATTAAATCGTTACGAAAAAATGTCTTGGCTAAATGTTATGGTGGCGATATTTCACGTAAGAAAAAATTATTAGAAAAGCAAAAAGAAGGTAAAAAACGTATGAAAGCGGTTGGTTCTGTAGTCATCCCACAGGAAGTCTTCTTCTTACTTACCACCTTAGATGACGACCAACCAAAGAAATAACGTTGGCCAAAGTTGCACTAATTTATTTTTCATTAATAGAGCCACACAAAAAAAGACCGATTAAGGTCTTTTTTAGTTTTTAGAAAAATAGTCTCTCAACAATTGGATGATTAATCCACGTACGCTACCGCCATCTTCTTTAAACCTGTTTAAGCTGTCTATAATGTCCGCGTCGGTATTTGGATTGAACTTAAACGTGTAAGAAACTAAGCGTTGTGAATACTTTTTGTCTGCTCTTTTTTGAGCGTCACTTCTTTCCATATAGATCCTCCTATAATAAAACTTTAGCTAATAAAATTAAATTAATGATAGATACGATCAATGTGGTGATTTGTATCGTTACTGTAATTTTTTGAATCTTATTCATATTTTTGTTATAATGGCCTCAACAGGCGAGGGGAGTTAACCCCAAGCTGTTAAGATTAGAATTGCTAATTCTATGATTACTATGATTAATTGAAGCAATGCAGTTACTAAATTAATCAAATCAATCGGATTAGCTTTTTTCTTTTTGGCCATCATTCTTACCTCCTTTCTGTGTATATTATATCATAAGTGCATGATACATGCAATAAATTTTTATATGTTTTATGATAAAAAGTACAAATACTAATTATTGTCAAGTGGAAAATTATTAGTATAATATACGTGCAGGTAGAAATACGCTGTAAACCCGTGTAACCGAATTAACGTTTAAGCGATATGTGCTATCGCCGGCCACGGGGCCACGAAAGTGGTTTTTTTTTAGGGGAATTTAATGAATCTTTTTATATATTCAGATGAATCTGGGGTTTTTGACAAAGTTCATAACGATTACTACGTTTATGCCGGACTTATTATCTTAGATAAGGATCAAAGGATTGAAATATCTAATAAGTATGTTGCTGCCGAAAATTGTATTAAAAATTCTTATTCTGGAGAAGAATTAAAAGCTGCCAATATTTCTAATAAGGATAAGAATAAATTATTTAGGTCGTTAAATTCTTTTCATAAATTTGCTGTTATAATTAAGCAAAATAAAATACTAGATGAAATATTCAAATCTAAAAAGGATAAGCAAAGATATCTTGATTATGCATATAAGATTGGGGTTAAGAATGCTTTGAAATGCATGGAAAATCAAGGGATTATATCTTTTAATGAGATTGATAATATGTATTTTTATGTTGATGAACACACTACAGCAACGAATGGTAGATACGAATTAAAAGAGAGTTTGGAATGCGAGTTTAAAAATGGGACTTTTAATCATAAGTATAGTCATTATTATCCACCGATTATTCCTAAGCTACGCACTCTTGATGTGCAATTTTGTGATTCAAAAACTACTCGTTTGATTAGGTGTGCGGATATAATTGCTAATAAAGTGTATTATCTTGTTTGTTCTAACAATGAGGTGAGTTTAAATTCAATTGATAATTTGTATATAAAATATTTACCATCATAATAAACCGTACCCATTTTACTGAGTACGGTCTTTTTTTATTTAAAATTACTTCAACTTGTTTATGTTTATCAACTACAATGTGATCTATAATCGATTTCCAAAAATTCCACTTCTCTAATCGTGTATAATTCTTGTAGTCTTCCGGTTTGAATGAGCGGATGATAGCTTCCGTTGCACTATGGTCAGGTAGTGTGATGGAAGCGTTGTGCTTTATAGCGTCATTGAGTTCATCGTTTAGTTTCGCGTAGTCAGCATTGAATTTTTCTTTGCTGATCATGCCATCAACATATAAATCTTGAATACGTTCAATCTTGCCATTGATTTTATTGATATCAATTGGCTTTTTTTGTGCTAACTTTTTCTTTTCATCATTCGTAAATTCGCCAAACATTTGCTTAACGTTATCAATCAATAGCTGTTCAAGATATGCTTCGCGTATTTGATGTATATCCGTGCAGTATGATTTAAGCGCGGTATTTTCGCTTTTTCTGTTACATCGATATATGTAATACCGGTAAGGTGAATCTTTTGATCTCTTCGAGTATGCACCAGTCATCATGTGGCCACAGTGCTTGCAAGTTAATAATCCTCTAAAAATATACACATTGCCAGTAGCACGACTTCTGATCTTGTTCTTGGTTCTTAATCGTACAGTTTCATTCCACACGTCCTCACTTATTAGACGTGGATAATAATCATCCATTCCATATGCACGTCCTGTATAGGCTTCTCGCGCCAATAAATGGCTGATGGTGCCATTGTCCATTACCTTACCGTATTTTTCTTGTAACATCAATCGAACACAGTTGCGTGAGCCGCTAGTAACGTATGTATCAAACATGTCTTTAATCATCGCAGCGTCATCAGAAAGTACCCAACGCTTGTTTTCATCTATTTTATAACCAGTGGGGCCTACGCCAAAAATTGCTTTCTTTTCTTTTAATTTAAGGCTCTGTCACAACAAATGGTTGATTTTTGACGAGAAATAGCGTATAATAA
>CALCFG010000162.1 GCA_937900565.1 uncultured Erysipelotrichaceae bacterium | reverse complement strand
GGAAGGATTACTTCGCCATGGATTTGAGACTTATCAAGCCAATTATGATTATGCAATGGCTCAATTTGAAAGTGCTCAAGCAAAAATAGATCAAGCAAAGGCTGCATTGGTTGAGGGCAGTGAACAAATCATTGAAGGATGGGATAGTGCGAATCACGAATTTGCGAATGCCCAAGCCACTTTAAATGATGGATGGAACGAATATAACCAAGGTGTCAGTGATATCAATGATGCGAAAAAAGAATTGGAAGAAGCTAAAATTGATGGTCAAAAAAAATTGGATGATGCAGCCAATGAAATCGAAGATGCACAAAACGATATTGATGATATCGAACCATGTGAATGGATTGTATTGGATCGAGGAAGTCATTATTCTACGGTAATGTATCGCAATACCATTTCTACGATGAAAGGTATAGGTGCATTATTCCCATTGTTTTTTATCCTTGTCGCAATCCTTGTATGTTTAACAACGATGACACGAATGGTAGAGGAAGAAAGAACGTTAATTGGAACCTATCGCTCATTAGGATTTTCTAGAATTCAATCATGTGCAAAATTTTTATTTTATGCATTACTCGCATCATTGCTCGGCTCTATCTTAGGTGCTGTTATTGGATTAATTGTATTCCCAGTTATCATTTATAATGCATGGGGAATGATGTATTTAAATCCGGAATTTAAACTCGTTATTCCTTGGACTACCATTGCATTAATTTCATTCATGTTTATTTTATTAATGGTAGGAACAACCTACGTAACATGCCATGCCAACATGAAAGAAGTACCCGCTCAACTAATGCGACCACATGCACCAAAAAGTGCAAAGAAAACGGTTATCGAACGGATACCGTGGATTTGGAATCGATTGAATTTTACAATGAAAGTAACAGTAAGAAACTTATTCCGTTATAAAAAACGTTTCTTTATGACTGTTTTGGGAGTTGGTGGCTGTACTTCATTAATTGTGTGTGGATTTGGTGTAAAAGATTCTGTTAGTGCTATTGGTACTGTTCAATATGGGCAATTATATCGTTTTGATGGCTCTGTATCTTTTGATAATTTAAATGAAAATGAATTTAAAGATAAGTTATTTCAATACAGTCAATTAGATATAGTGGATAATGTTTTACCAATTAATTTTAGCAATGTTACTGTTAAAGGAAATGTGGATCAATCGTCGTATTTATATGTTGTTGGACAAAATGATTTAGCGAAAGCTTTTGATTTACACGATTATAAAACAAGGACGCCAATTGTATTAAGTGATAGTGGTATCGTTATTAGTAAGCGATTGGCACAATATTACGATTTAAGTGTTGGTGATACATTAACGATTCAAAATAATGTCAATCAACAATATGATTTTAAGATTGAAGGTATTTGTGAAATGTACATTTATCATCATATTTTTATGACTTCATCAGCTTATCAAAGTGCTTTTAATACTAAAATTCAAGATAATACTATTGCCTTTGATACCAATGATGAAGTAGCGCTGACCCAATTTATTCAAGCAGATAATGATGTAAGTGGTTATAATTTTGCATCGACTGTTATATCTTTTGTAAATAATTTGATTGAAGGATTTGGCATTATTGTGATTGTATTGGTTAGCTCGGCTGGTGCACTTGCTTTTGTTGTGTTAGGTAATTTAACTAGTGTTAATATTAGTGAACGTTTACGTGAAATTGCAACGTTAAAAGTATTGGGCTTTACACGTAAAGAAGTACACCATTATGTGTATTATGAAAATATTATTTTAACAATGATTGGTGGGATTGTTGGATTGTGGTTTGGTCAACTTGAGTTAAGTATGATTATGGGCATGATTCAAATGGATAATATTGCGTTTAAAGCGAATATCCAACCCATTTCCTATGCCATTGCTTATGGTTTAACCATTATCTTTGCGATGTGTGTTAATACATTGATGCAACGTAAGTTGGATAATATTGACATGGTTGAATCTTTAAAGTCAATCGAGTAGAATAACGGTAAGTATTGAGAAAGGCAATACTTACCTTTATTTTTTATGAAGAGTAATTCAAAACTTTTGCGTTTGTGTGTCACGGCTTTAATGAGTGCAGCGTGCTATGTCGCCTTTACATTTATCCAATTTAAGATTCCAGTAGGGGATTCCTTTACATCCATTCATTTAGGTAATGCTTTTAATGTACTGGCTGCCTTAATGTTAGGGCCAATTGAAGGGGGAATTGCTGGTGCTTTAGGAATGGGGATTGGGGATATATTAGATCCTGTATATATTACAAGTGCGCCAAAAACTATCATTTTAAAGTTTATGATAGGTCTAGTTACTGGTAGCGTTGCACACAAAATATTGCATATTGCAAAATACAGTGATAATAAGAAAAAAAGCATGCAATTAGCCGCAATTGCTTCAGCTGCCGGGTTGGGTTTTAACGTGATTTTTGATCCGTTATTTTCTTATGTATATAAACGATTTATTCTAGGTAATGCCCAAGCGGCGTTAATGTTGGCAGCTTTTGGTAGCCTATCGACAGTTATTAATGCCGTATTATCCATCATTGTTGCTACCTTGTTGTATGGGGCATTATGCAAAAGCTTCAATTATGATAAATATCATTAATTATTGAGACTATTTACTTTACTTTAATTGGTAAGTATGGGAAAATATACGAGCTTTTAAACTATGTTTAAGCGCGGCTCCCAGAGCACTTTAACGCAGTTTAAAAGGTCATTAAAAGAAAAGGGAGAATTTAAATGTTAACTAAAGAAGAAAAAAATGTTGTTATGTCTAAATTCGCACAAAGCGAAGGTGACACTGGAAGCGTTGAAGTACAAGTTGCTTTATTGACAAATCAAATCAATAAATTAACTGAACACATGAAAGCTAATCCAAAAGACTATCATTCTAACCGTGGTTTATTGAAAATGGTTGGACGTCGTAAAAATTTCTTAAACTACTTAAAGAAAAACGATGTAAACCGTTACCGTAAGTTAGTCGCTGATTTAGGTTTAAGAAAATAGGGTTCATTTTGAACCTTTTTTTCTTATGTTAAACTTTTATGGAATTAATATTTATAAATAACAAGTTAACCATTTCTTCTTTTACTGAAAATCAAATGATTTATGAACAAATCAATACGATTGCGCCATCCAAGTTATGGCAGGCATATATTAACCAAAAGCTTGTTTACTTAAACGATAAACCGTTGGTTTATAATCAAAAAGTTAATCACGATAGTATTGTTTCCCTTCAATTGCCCGAAGAAACAATTGATTATGCGTGTGACAAAGATAGCATGCCCATTGTTTATGAAGATGATATCTTTTTAATTGTGAATAAACCAAAGGATATTATTATTTATGATGTTGATAAAAACGCGCAACATACTTTATGTTCACATGTTGCTAAATATTATCAACAAACCAATCAATCCCATGGTATTCATTATGTTCATCGTTTGGATAAAGATACAACTGGTTGTTGTATCTTTATAAAACATCAATTCTTTGTTCCAGGTATTGACGCTCAAATTCGTAATCGAAGTTTAAAACGCAATTATATTGCCTTAGTACACGGTAGAATTGAACATGATTTAACGATTGATCAACCCATTGGAAGAAACCGTCACGATAAAAAATTACGTCGGGTTGACCCTAATGGGCAACAAGCTAAAACGGATGTTAAAGTACTTGGATACATTGGCAATAATACATTGATTCAATGTGATTTACACACGGGAAGGACACACCAAATACGTGTTCATCTTTCATATATTGGACATCCTTTAGTTGGAGATTCCTGGTATGGTAAAGCGGATCGGTTTGGTTTATGTTTACATTCTTATCATGTTCAAGTTATTCATCCTATTACATTAAAACCGTTGCATGTATTTTGCCATGATATTCCTTTTTTAACAGATGAACAAATTCATAAATTTAAATTATAAAATAGGTGTCACCTTTATTAGGTAACACCTTTTAATTTGTATTATCAATACCACTGCGTAATGTATAAATCGTAATTGTTGGTGGCGCATTGAGTCTTGCGTCAATAATGGTGGTACCTAAGCCACTATTGATATCCATTTTAAAGTTTGTTAATTCAATGGTGCCATGTTGGTAGTTTTGACAACCCGTTGTTTCATATAAACCACCCAACAGTGGGATATAGATTTGGCCACCATGACTATCCGCAGCAATCATACGATCTATACCACTGGGTAAATTTGGCGCAATATCTGGGGTATGACAAATAGCTAAGGTAAAGTTGTTGGGGTTTAATTGATTATATAATTCATTAATATTGGGACTGGAAGTAATCATATTGGAAATACCAACCAATTGAATGCTTGGCACATCACCATTACGTATTGGTAATACCGTATCATTAATGCATTCAAATTGAGCATTGTGCATTATTGAATGAACAATATCTTCACTGCCATTGATTGTATCCTTTTCACCGGTGACATAAAACTTACCTAGGGGTGCTTTTAAAGAAGCCAATGCATTAGTAATTGTTTCAATCATCGCATCGTCAACACTTACTTGATTGGAAAAGATATCCCCACCAAAAATAATTAAGTCACAATCTGCTGCGTTTATGGCGTGGATGGCTTTATCTAAGCGGGTTTGATCAAAGAATTCGCCATAGTCTAAGTCGGCAAAAAATAGTATTTGAATATTTTCTAAAGAATCGTCAATTTTGTTAGAATATAAAGAGATGTTCTGGTAGTGGATCGTCTTAGGTGAAATAAAGGCAGCATGCACTAACGTTGCCAATAGAGTGATCAATATCGTAAGTAATGCTATCAGTAATTTCTTTAATCCATTCATGCATATTATTTTAGCATGAAGGTTTGGAAAGGTGATGTTATGGCTGGATTTTTAATAGATTTGGATGGAACAATGTATAAGGGGATTGTTCCAATTGATGGGGCAATCGAATGGATAGATCGTCTTAATGCTTATCATGTGGACTATTTGTTTTTAACAAATAATTCATCCCGCACACCAAAACAAGCAGCAGCGCATATGAATAAGATGGGATTTAATGTGACGGCTGATAAGTTTTATACTTCAGCAATGGCTGCGGTCGCTACCATTAAGTTAAATGACCCAGATGCGAAAAGTGCGGCATATATTGGGGAAGACGGAATGTATGAAGCATTGGTGGAAGCTGGATTTAAATTGGATTATCATAACCCGCAATATTTCTTTGTTGGATTAAATCGACAAGCGACATATCAAGAATATAGTGAAGCTGCGCGTTTAATTGTTAATGGCGCAAAGCTTGTTGGTACCAATAATGATCGTATTTTACTCAGTGAAAAAGGGGTGAATGTCGGTAATGGAAGTATTGTGGCAATGCTTGAATACTGCTGTTCACGATCTGCCATTAAAATTGGTAAACCCTATTCACCAATTTTTGAAGGCGCATTGGAAAAATTGGGCTTGCCTAAAGATGATGTCTATGTCGTTGGGGATAATTTAGAAACAGATATTATGGGTGCTACTAAATGTGGGTTGAAATCAATATTTATTGATTCAGGTGTCCATCAATTAGCAGATGTTGGAGATTTGGGTATTCAACCAACATATTATGTAAAAAATGTGTTAGATATTGAATCACTATTTCAATAAGAATTATGAATAAAGTATTAATGCAGTATTTTCATTGGTATCTTAGACCGGAAACCAACTTATGGAATCAGTTGAAAGAGAATGCTTTTTCTTTAAAAAAGAAGGGCATTGATATGTTATGGTTACCACCAGCGTACAAATGCAATGGTGGAATTAATGACGTAGGCTATGGTGTTTATGATTTGTATGATTTGGGTGAATTTAATCAAAAAGGAACTATTCGTACCAAATATGGTACGAAAGATCAATACATAGCAGCTATTGATACATGTCATCAAGCTAACTTGTTGGTGTTAGCTGATATGGTATTTAACCATCGCATGGGTGCGGATTATATGGAAAAGGTTGAAGCCAGTGAAGTCGATCAATTTAATCGATTGCACTATCATGGTGGGAATCAATTAATTGATGCATGGACAGGTTTTGATTTTAAAGGGCGTAATGATATTTATTCTTCATTTCATTATGATCATAC
>CALCFG010000161.1 GCA_937900565.1 uncultured Erysipelotrichaceae bacterium | reverse complement strand
GCATTTGGGCTAACTTACGTAATTCATTAACTGTAAGTTTGCGACCAAATTGCTGCTCAATGATAGTAATTAACGGTGAAGATTCCACTTGTAATGTTGGATTTTCATAAGTAAACAATCCATCAATATTATAATGTACCGTACCATTTGGGTATTCTAAAACTAGGCGTTTGGTATTAATTAAATTTGCAATGGCTTTGTCTAAATTATCTTGACTCATGTTCAAAATTGCGGCTAAACTATTGCCATCAATACTTTGCCTATTGCTATTGCATAGATCGATGTATAAGACGATTAATACTTCATCACTACTTAAATTCAATGCATCTAAATGGGATAATATCCAGTCCCTACGATTTACATAAACTTGTTGATACCAACTCATACAAAACTCCTTTTAATATTGAATTGTCAATGAAACCATGGTATTTTAGTACAGTCTTTAAAAAGAGGTACCATGACTTACAAACGATTAATTACATTTAATATTATTGCATTATTTATTACATCAATGGTTTTATTATATAACTTTTTCTCTCCAAAATTAGAAAGCACACAATCCATTTATGTGCAAGAAAGCACCTTAAGTATTGAAAACTTACAAAACTACGTACTATCCCAAAGCAATAGCAGTAAAATCTATGTTTTAATTGGCGATGCAGAAGATAATAACACTATTTATCTATTGGAAACTGTCTTAAAAAATTGTGCCAATAGTGCACAAGTTGAATATTTTAATAATTTAGAATTTGTTCAAGCAACCAATACATTGGCCAATAAAAAGTTATTAACTGATCTGTATTATGTAAATACAACCCCTGCTTTTGTATCCATTGAAAATATTGATGGCACAATGAACATTACATCCACGCTGACTTGGAATCAACAAGAACCAATTACCGAAAACGATGTGGTTGAATGGATGAAATTAAACAATATATGGCCTAAACAATAACATGAGACTTATAAAATCTCATGTTTTTTTACAATACTTTAATTAACGCTTCCGTCCATTGTGCTGCCCGTTGGCTAGCTAGCACCATGTATTGTTCAAATTGCATCTCATTACCTTCTTTAATGGCAATATCACTTAACGAACGAATAACCAAACAAGGAATATTGAATGCTTTTGCTACTTTAGCAATGGCACCACCTTCCATTTCACAAGCTAAGCTTTCAGGATAATGGGAAACAATATTGCTAATATGATTGTCTTTACAAACAAAGACATCCCCAGTTGCGATTGGTCCATAATAAACCGCATAATCATTATCTTTAAATACATCTTTACACTTTTCAATCAATGATTCATCCAAAAAAGTACAAGTTTTCGGATTACCATAACCTTTTCCCCAATCGATGACATCCATATCATACTCACATACTTGAGTCGCGATAACTACATCCAACACATTTTCATAGGTTTGTAATCCACCCGCTGTTCCGATATTGACAAGTGCATCCAATGGATAATGATTAATCATTAACGTTGCATTCATGGCTGAACTTACTTTACCTACTCCACATAATGCCACAATCACACGATGATTATCAATGCTTCCTTCATAAAATGTTGTGGGGCCATATTGCATTTGTTTAACATCTTGTAAGCAATTAACAATGGCTTCAGTTTCGCAATCCATTGCTGTTAATATTCCAATTGTTTTCATTACTTTTCTCCAATAAAAAAATACTTTTCACGGTTTTCATTATCAAATGAATCCATATCATAATATATTTGAATATTTTTAAATCCAGCTTGACTTAATTGTGCTTTGATCCAATCTGGGTCATAAACAATTTGTTGATGATATTCTTGAATTAGTCCATCTTTACGATAAAAAGCAAAGTGTTGATCTACGCGATTATCTTCGCTATGAATAGCCCATTGATAATCACAATCATCCAAACTTCCTTCTTCAATCCAATCTTCCTTAAATTCATCCAATCGATTTAAATGATGACTATCCATAATGAATATTCCACCTGGATTCAAATGTGCAAAGACATTATGAAAAAAATTAGTGACACTTTCACTCGTTAGTAAATAATTAAAACTATCGCATAAACATAGGGCAAAATCAAAAGTTTGCGCTAATTTAACATCTTGCATATCACCTTCGATAGTAAGAATTGTATCATCTTTTAAACGCAGTTGTTCTAACATATAACCACTAAGGTCTACCCCTACCATTGGATAAAAGTGGCTTAATCCAATAGTAATATCACCACTCCCACAGCCATAATCAATACCATTTTTAAACTCACGTTTTAAAAATTGACATACAAATTGCACATAGTCATCTATAGCTTGGGAATCATAGACTAATTGATCATAGTATTTTGCTAAGATTTCATACATGTCAATCCATCCATTTGGTCACAATCCGACCATAATTTTTCCAAATTATAGACATGACGAGCATTTCCGGAAAAAATATGAACAATCACATCTTGAGCATCAATTAACACCCAGTCACTTTCCCCTGCTCCCGCTACACTATTAATGACATATCCTTTTTGATCG
>CALCFG010000160.1 GCA_937900565.1 uncultured Erysipelotrichaceae bacterium | reverse complement strand
ACTTGTTAATGATTTAAAACCAGGAACTACATTCGAATACGAAAACAACATTTATATCGTATTGGACTTAGCGTTAAACAAAACAGCAATGCGTCAAATGATCGTAAAAACTAAAGTTAGAAACTTACGTACAGGCGTTATCAATGAATTAAGCTTTACCGGAGGCGATAAAGTAGAACAAGCAATGATCGAAAAACGTCAAATGCAATATTTGTACGATAGTGGTGAAGCATTGGTGTTCATGGATAATGAAACATATGATCAAATCGAAATCGGAAAAGAACGTTTAGAATGGGAAATGAAATTCTTAAAAGAAAACGACATGGTATTGATTACAAGCTATGAAAATGAAATTTTAGGTGTTTCTTTGCCAGATAAAGTTGCTTTAAAAGTTGTTGAATGTGAACCGGCTGTTAAAGGTGATACAGCAACAAGTGCAAGCAAAAACGCAAAGGTAGAAACCGGTTTAGAATTAAGAGTTCCTTTATTCATCAACCAAGATGAAATGATCTTAGTTAACACAGCTGACGGTAAATACAGCGGACGTGCTTAATGATTCAAGCGTAAGTTAAACTTGCGCTTTTTTTATTAAAGATTATGTTATTTGAGTCGAAAAATGGATGGATCATCCATGAGGGAAAAGCTTATCTTGATTTCAGTAATTATCGCTTTGAAATCAGTAATGCAAACTTATTACCCAATAAAAATGTTGGTTATATGTATTTAGATATCAAAGAAAACCAATGGCGTATTTATGGCTTCTTAGATCAAGCAAGCAGGGATTTATTTTTAAAACTGATTAAAATTAATGGAATTGGGTGTAAGATAGCGGCCAATTTATGCACACGCTATGATTATGTTACATTGGCAAGTGCCATTATTAATAAAAATGATAACGTGTTAATTCAAGTAAGTGGTGTATCAAAACGGCTAGCCCAACTTATTATTAATCAATTATCAACAAAGCTTACTTTAGAAAATAAAAATAATGTTTGTGCGTTAAATGATGTGGTTGCTGTATTAACTTCATTGGGGTTATCCAATGAAAAAATCATGAATCTTATTCAAAAATACCCAAATATTGAACAATGTAGTGTCAATGAATATTTAGCTTATTTATTGCAAAGGATGGATTAATTTATGGATTATCAATTAACTCCACAAAGTTTAGATTCGTTTATTGGACAACCATTGATCATTGAAAATCTTAAAATTTATATCCAAGCAGCATTAGGGCAACAACGAATGATGGACCATTTATTATTTATGGGTCCTTCAGGGCTTGGTAAAACAACCTTATCTCAAATTATTGCAAATGAATTTAATGTTTCATTAAAAATTATTAATGCAGCAACTATTGAGAATACTACGCAATTAGCGCATATATTTAGCAATATTAATGCTGGGGATATTGTATTGTTGGATGAAATTCATGCTTTAAACGGAAAATGTGAAGAATTCTTATATCCGATTTTGCAAGATTATCGATTGGATTTTATTATTCAATATGCTAATCAATCGAAAGTTATAAACTTACATTTACCACCATTTACTTTAATTGGTGCCACAACGAAACCTTATCAAATATCCACACCTTTATTGAATCGTTTTCCAATTCAATTTACTTTTCAACCTTATGCATTAAATGATATTGAATCTATAATTCGTCATAATGGTAAGCAATTGGGACTAAATTTCGATGATGTAGCTTGTACAATGTTGGCTTATGTATCTCGATTAACCCCAAGGTTGATAAATGCCCATTTAAAACGTTTGTTGGATTATCAATATGTGTATCAAAATGAAATGATTGATGTTACTTTTTTGAATCGATACATTGCAAAGCAAGGCATTACAGCTAAAGGTTTAACAAAAACAGATGTTCATTATCTAAATTATTTAGCGAATGAACGAACAAGCAAGGGGCTTGCTTCCATTGCATTATCTTTAAATATGGATCCAAGTATTATTGTGGATCAAATTGAGCCTTATTTATTAAGAATCGGTTACATTGAATTAACAAAGTCAGGTAGAAAACTAACGCAATTGGCATTAAAAGATAAAGATGAATGGGAAATATTTGTATAAATATTATAAAAATCTTTATAATAAGTAAGAGTCGATAAAGGAGTGAATTGAATGAAGAATTTTGATTATAGTCCAAAAGGTGTATGTTCTAGAGTATTTCGTTTTGTGATTAACGATGATAATAAAATTGAAAACTTAGTTGTAGAAGGTGGATGCAATGGTAATTTAAAAGGAATTGCCTGTTTATTAAGAGGTATGGATGTTAATGAAGCGATTGTTCGCATGGAAGGTATTACCTGCGGTATGAAATCTACGAGTTGTCCAGATCAATTAGCCAAAGCATTAACGAGTTATTTAGAACAATGTTAAAACGTATTGTAGCTATTGCTAGTGTTTTATTATTGCTGTTAGGATGTTCATCAAAAATTAATGTTGTAAACGTTAATGCTACAGTGGCAGATTTAACTGGGTATGGTATTAATGACAATACAACTTTAAAACAAATTGATTTAAATACTTTAAATGAATTATTGGATGAAAAGGGGAGTGCTGTTATCTTTTTTTCTAAGCCAAGTTGTCCATGGTGTCAAATCTGCATGACGCAATTTTATCAAGCCTTTTTAACTTTGAATCAGAAGCTGCCGATTTATTATTATGATGTGACGTTAGCTTCTCAAGAAGATGCGGATGCATTAATTGCATTAGCGAATCGATTGGATGATGTGTTAACTAAGGATGAAGAAAATAAAGTGGAATTTTTTGTTCCTGATTGCATGGCTATTATTAATGGCAAAGCCAAGGCACATCATGTGGCAACAGTTGAAAATCATAAGGATGCCAATCAACCATTAAACAAAGAACAAAGTGAATTATTGCAAAGCTATTATATTGATTTATTTAATTTACTTGTTGAAAAATAATTAGCGTATAACGCTTGTCAAAACATCGTCGCTATGGCATAATGATAACAGTAAAACTAAGGAGTGGTTCGCCACTCCTTATTGTTTGAATTTGGAGGAATTATGGATGAAAAATTAATGCAACGCATTAACGAAGTATTAGCGGATACACAATATCATGTGTATGAAATTAATTGGACTAAAATGGATAACAATAATGTCTTACAAGTGGTTGTTGGTGATGATCATTTCACCATTGATTTGGATGGTTGTACTACAGTATCGCACTTGATTTCAGATTTATTGGACAATGAGTTTGATAATTTATCATCCTACTTTTTAGAAGTTTGTTCACCAGGTGCAGAACGTGAGTTAAAAACATTAGCAGAGCGATTAATGGTTACTGGGAACAAAGTTGCTTTACGATTGACTCATCCAATTGATGGTCAATTGGAATTTGAAGGCATCGTTGAATCAATTGATGAAAATCAATGCGTATTAACATATCGCATTAAAGCGCGCAGTAAAACAATCAAAATTGATATGAATAATATTGAATTTATGCGCTTAGCAGTCTAATTTGAAAGGGTAATTAACAATGGATATCAAAAAAATTATTAAAGCGATGACAAATTTAGAGGATGATCGTCGTGTAAGCAAAGAAATCGTATTGGATTCATTAAAAGAAGCATTAGAAAAAGCTTATCGTAAACAAATCCGTGCAGATGAGGTAAATGTTGAAGTTATTATCGATGAAAATAATAAAAAGGCACCGATTAAAATGTATCAAGTTTATGAAGTAGTAGCACAAGATGAAGATATTACGGATTATGATTTACAAAAAGAATTGGAAGAAGCCCGTATTTTAGATCCATATGTACGAGTTGGTGGCACTGTAAAAGTAAGCGTTGATATTAGTGAATGTGGTAGAGCTGCTGCAGTATTAGCGAAAAACGTGTTGAAACAAAAAATTCGTGAAGCTGAAAAGAATGCTATCTACAATTTATATAAAGATAAAGTAGGGGATATGGTAATTGGTACTATTGAAGCTATTGAACCTAAATATATGATGATCAATTTAGGGGATGCTTTAGCATTGATGCCTAAGGCTGCGCAGTTGCCTAATGAAATTTATCGTGAAGGGCAAAACATTCGTGTAGTTATTACAGCGTGTGAAAAAGATACGAAAGGTAGTCAATTGTTAGTTTCACGTAGTGATGCTTTATTGGTTAAACGTTTATTCGAAAAAGATGTTCCAGAAATTTATCAAGGTATTGTCGAAATTAAAGCCATTGCCAGAGAAACCGGTGATCGCACCAAAATGGCCGTTGTATCGCATAATCCTGATGTTGATCCAGTGGGAACATGTGTTGGTTTACAAGGAGCACGTGTGAGCGAAGTCAGCAATGAAATTAAAGGTGAACGTATTGATGTGTTTGAATACAGTGATAATGTTACTGAATTTGTAAAAAATGCATTAAAGCCTGCTGAAATTATTACGGCTGTACCAGATGCGGAAAATAAAGGTATTATTGTTGTTGTTAATGATGATCAATTATCTTTAGCTATTGGCCGTAAAGGTAAAAACGTACGTTTAGTTGCAAAGTTAACCGGTAAAAAAGTAGATATCAAAACAGAAGACCAATTATTAGCTGATGGTATTGATTACCATGAATTACAACAACAATACTTAGTTCAATTGGAAAATGATCGTCGTAAACGCAGTCAAGAAGCAATTGCTAAACTTGAACAAGATGCAGCACAACGAGCAGCAGCGCGTAATCAAGATGAAGAACTAGATTTAATAGATGATTTAATGACCAATACCGATACTTCTGATGACCAAGAAGTAGCTGTTGATGTCATGATTGAACCAGAAAACTTACAACCTGAAGTTGAAGTTATCGAGGAACAAAACGTGGTTGAACCAACTGTTGAAGCAAGTGAAACAAAAGAAGTTGAACCGGTTGCCGAAGAGACTGCGAAAGCAACAAAAGTTAAACGAAGTTTAAAAGAAAGAAGTGAGCGTAACGATTATGTTTCCGTATTTGAAACATTTGCCGATGCTTCCCGAGCAAAAGAAGAAGAAGCAAAAGTGAATAAGAAACGTAAACGTAAAGGCGATGAAATCGAACGTCGTGCCAGCAATGCAGATTTAGTTAAAGATAAAGAATATTCTTTAAAACCTTTCTATACTGACGAAGAATTGGAAGAAATTGAAGCTGCTCAAGAAGCAATGGATGAATACGATGATATCGATTACGATGAATATGCTGAATATTACGAAGACGATAACGATTAGTTAATTATGGCAAAGAAAATACCAATGCGACGTTGTTTAGCAACGAATGAACAATGTCCCAAAAAAGAATTAATGCGGATCGTTCGTACACCTGAAGGGACAGTTATTAATGACCCAACAGGTAAAGCGAATGGGCGTGGTGCTTATTTAAAAAAATCACTGGAAGCTGTTGAAATAGCACAAAAGAAAAAAGTGTTACAACGCGCTTTGGAAGTGGATATTGATCCTTTGTTTTTTGAAGAATTAAAAAACTATGTAAGTCAATAAAGTTAATGTTTGTTTAAAAATACATTGAAAGGGGATGATTGAATGGCAAAACAAATGAATAAAACAAAAAAAACGAATCAAAAGAACAATCGTAACCGTAATTACAACAATTCAAAACCAAATAATAAGGTGAATTTGGAAAAGGTGACTGAAATCACTTATGAAGAAGGTGTTACTGTTTCTGAATTAGCGGATTTAACACATCATAGTTCACCTGAAATTATCAAATTGTTGTTCTTATTGGGAAAGATGGTAACCATCAACTCCCCATTGGATGATGAAACGGTACAATTAGTGTGCATGGAATTCGGTATTGAAGCTAATAAAGAAGAAGTAAAAGATGCAGCTAGCTTGGAAGATGATGAACCAAGTGATCCGGCAAATTTAGAAGAACGTTGCCCAATTGTAACGATTATGGGACACGTTGACCATGGTAAAACAACATTATTGGATTCCATTCGTAAAACAAATGTTGTTGCGGGTGAAGCTGGTGGAATTACCCAACATATTGGGGCTTACCAAGTAAATATCAAAGGACGTAAAATTACATTCTTAGATACACCAGGGCATGAAGCATTCACGGCAATGCGTGCACGTGGTGCCAGTGTAACGGATGTTGTTGTTATTGTTGTTGCTGCGGATGATGGGGTTATGCCACAAACTAAAGAAGCGATTGACCATGCTAAAGCTGCAGGAGTACCAATTGTTGTTGCAGTGAATAAAATGGATAAACCAACCGCTAATCCAGATCGTGTAATTAACGAAATGGCAGCTAATGGTGTTATGACTGAAGAATGGGGTGGCGATACGATTTTTGTACCAATTAGTGCAAAACAAGGAATGGGACTTGCTGATTTATTGGAAGCAATTTTATTGGTTGCTGATATGAAAGAATTAAAGGCTGACCCTACAAAGTGTGCTACCGGTACCGTTATTGAAGCAAAATTGGATAAAGGTAGAGGACCAGTTGCAACATTATTAGTTCAAAATGGGACATTACACCATGGGGATAGCGTTGTTGTTGGTGCAACTTTTGGTCGGGTACGCAAAATGTGCGATGCTTATGACCGTGAATTAAAAGTGGCTGGACCAAGCATGCCGGTTGAAATTATTGGATTAAATGCTGTGCCAGTGGCTGGGGATTTATTTAAAGTATTCCCAACAGAAAAGCAAGCGCGTGCCGTTTGGGAAATTCGTAATACAGAAAAGATTGAACAAGATCGTCGCGAAACCAGTGCGGTGAATTTTGATTCATTGGCGTCTCAAATTGAATCTGGAGAAATTAAAGAAATTCCGGTTATTATCAAGGCTGATGTTACTGGTAGTGCCGAAGCCGTTAAATCTTCTTTAGAGAAAATTGATGTCGATGGTGTTAAAGTTAATGTTATTCGTTCAACAGCCGGTGCCATTAGTGAATCGGACGTATCATTGGCAAATGCATCCAATGCCATTATTTATGGATTTAATGTACGTCCAAATGCTACCGTTCGTAAAAAGGCTGAAGATGAACGTGTAACAATTCGTTTACATAATATTATCTACAAAGCAGTGGAAGAAATGGAAGCTGCTATGAAAGGTATGTTAGAACCTGTTTACGAAGAAGTAATCATTGGGCAAGCAGAAGTACGTCAAACTTATAAAGCAAGTAAAATTGGCACTATTG
>CALCFG010000159.1 GCA_937900565.1 uncultured Erysipelotrichaceae bacterium | reverse complement strand
TTTAGTTCATTATTATTAGCTAGTGCTTGAATAAGCTTTAAAACACGTGATGTAAATAAATCCTCTTCCCTCTCAATTAAATGCGAAATTACAGAACGTGATTTACTCCTTGGGTCTTGAATTAAACTAATATAAGCTGTGATGTAATTTAAAGTTGGAAACGATGATCCATTAGTAATTGCATGCTCAACATTTTCTTTTGCTTTCGCATAATTACCGTTATAAAAATATAAGAAAGCAAGATTGTTATAACAATTGCGAATACGGTAAATTAATCGATGCTCATTGCTAATAACTAAACATTTTTCTAATTGTTCAATCGCTTTATCAACTTGTAGCATATCTGCATACAAGCACCCTATTTGAATCTCGGATCCAACAACACGATTAATTAAAACACTGAATAGACCATTGAAAATATTGATAGGATTTGAAAAAGTCTGCCTTAATTGAATTAATCTTTCCAAATTGAAAGTATAAATAACCTTTAACATAATCGTTTATATCATTGATTTTATAATTTGCTAAACAATAATCATAGAAAGAAGCAACCTTAGTTAAATTTTTTTCTATTGGATTAATGAAAGTAAAAAACAACAAGTAAATAAACGCTATAGAATCATCATAGAATGGTAAATAAACATTACATTCTTCAATAAAATGTTCATAGTTTGAATATTCTTTTTTTCTATAAGAAATAATAAAATCAATTAGACTAACAAACACAAAACTTCTACTTTTTTCATAATAGTTACGCTTTGATTGATATTGATCCATTAGTTGTTTAAGTTGTTCATTATCATCTTTTATAATATCAATCGCCAATTTAATAACTAATTCATAACATTGTTTATACGCAGCATCATCCAGATAATACTCAATATTAAATTTCTTAATTACGTCAGCAAAAAAAGTATAGGAAAAATTCCTACGTTTATTTAAAACATCGTAAATATATGATTGACTATAACTTAATTCTTCAGTTATGTCTTTACATAGCACTTCTTTATTTTTTATTAACTTCTTTAAGTAAAACAGATCTATTTCATTTGCGTCAACCATCTCATTCCTCATTATCTTGTCTATCTAATCCAAAAAAAGTTTGTTGATAATAATCACGGTCTACTTCATCTGGATAGTTAATATAACCCAATAAATTCAAAATTAAAATTGCTATCAAAATTTTCTTAAACATTATTAACACCTCATTTCTAATCACAAACATCATGAAGTATTTGTATTAATTGTATACGTGTTATTTGGCCAAATTTTAATACTACAAAACAGGTTTTTTGCAAATATAATTACGTTAAATACTTTTATTAAAAGATATCCTTTTTAATAAATAAATTATTAGTGCAACAAACCATCTGCGTAAATTTCACCGGAAATTGTTTGATCTTGGTTAGTAATAAATTGCGCTTTACCATCATTACTGATAACAATACCAAATAAACGTAAACGACAGGTATTACCATTATCTAAATAAACCGTAAAATCTAAATTACGTCCAAATTGATTTCCACTATCGTATCGAGTTAATTCATAATTAGATACAGTAAATTCATTACCTTTAGCATCTGCTACTTTCCAATCAATCGCATCAAAGTAGTTATCCACGACTTCTTTTACTGTATTAGATACTAATTCATAATTTTGATAACTGTTTGGATTATCAAAATAAGTAAATTCATTTATCTGTTGTTTATCGATTTCTAATGTATAGCTACATGCAGATTCGTTAATACAGCTTCCTAAACTACTTGTAAATAAGATATCTTCCCTGCTAGTACTCGCTTCAATCGCAAAAGTATTATTGGAAGTATCAGTAGTAATTGTAATATCGTTACCTAATGCAATACCTGCAGGTAATAATGCATCGTTAATACTAATACTTGGTGTGAGTTGATAACCGTCATAGCCTGCTAATTCGATAGTATAATCTGCTTGAATAACTTCATCTAAGTTAATGACATTACCTTGGCCTAAATTCTCCACCGTGATACTTAATTGATGGTCACTATTACTATTTAAAATATCTTTAGCATATGCACTTGTTTGGCAATGATAGATGACTTGATCACCATTACTTAATTGACCATTTACTTTACTATCAGGCATGATTAATTCACACGAATAGAGTGAAATATCACCATATTGGTTACCATATAACGCTGCTTGTTTAACGATTTCAAATGCATCATCTAAGCTTTCAATATCGTTCACTTGCATAACCTTAAGGTCTTTATTATCATATAAGACCATATTGGTTAAAACATCAGGATCATAATTACTATTTTCTTCCTTTAATGTATACAGTTGACTATAGTAAAGCGGTAATAATTCCTTGATGATTAAGATTCGCTCATTATATTTTTGTATCGCTTTATTTTGATCTTTTGTATATTCATAGAAACCCAGATCATCTTTTATTCTGTCTACTTCAACACTACCGTAGCCATCAAAGCCTTTAATCGTTACATTAACCCCTTTCGTAAAGTTAACATCGTGATTACGGTTAGTAAAAAAGCTTATTCCTACAATTACTACAATCGTAATAACTAAAACAATGATGATTATATTTTTAGCTTTAGTATTTATTGGTTTATTTGTCATTTCACTCATGTAAGTACCTCCATTAAATGTAACATTTAGAAATCTGTTACTTTAATTTAATCATGATTCGATGGATTTAAAAGAGTAAATTACGCTTTTTTTAGTCATATCAATTCATCGAATTCAATACCTTTAGTGGTATTAATCAATCAATTCGATTAAATTTGAGTGGTTATCTGACACTTATGAGCGTGATTTTGTATAAATAACTTGATTTTAACCAGTGAAATTAAGCCAAATAATGAAACTCAAAATCAAGTAATGAATTAAACATTAAAAAAAGCGGCCTAAACCGCTTTAAATTAATCTAAATCATTGCCGTTAGAGGCAATAACTTTTTTATACCAATAGAAACTATCCTTACGGATACGCTTGCATTCTTTAATGGATTCATCATCCCTATCGACATAAATAAATCCATAGCGTTTGCGAATACCTTGATGCGTTGAGACTAAGTCAAATGCACTCCAAGGCGAATATCCCATTAATCGAATCCCTTCATGCAAAGCTTTTTGACATGCTTGAATATGGACTCGTAAATAATCAATGCGATAATCATCGTGCACTTTACCATCTGCCGTTAAGGTATCTTCAACACCACAACCATTTTCAGTAATTAATAAAGGTAAATGGTATCTTTCCCAAAGTTGACGCATGGTTGAAATTAAACCAATCGGATCAATGCCCATTCCATAACTTGTTGTTTCTTGTAAGTCATTGGTACAACCTTGCGCAATACCAGGCTCTGTCATTAAGCCAGTCATAAATTCTTGCATGTTATCTTTACCAAGTTTTAATTGGCTGACACGTTGCTTAATGGCATCCCCTTCTTGCTTAGATATATAACGTACGGTAGTTCCACCATAATAGTTAAAAGCAATAAAGTCAGGCTTAGCATTTTTAAAATCTTCTAAGTCTTCTTCACTTACTTCAGGATAGAATCCTTGATCAATCATTAGTTGTTTCAATGCTTGAGGATATTCGCCAAAAACAAGTGGGTCAATGTACAAGCGGTTACGTAATTGGTCGTAATCCATGCTTGCTAAATAATCTGCTGGAGCACTTGTTTTTGGGTAGATAACTGTAATGTTAGGTGCAGGTGCAATCCAAGCATTGCATAAGTCATGACATGCTTTCATAGCTTTCGCACTGGCAACTAACATATGGTGATTAGCTTGATAACGTTCTTTATCACTTTTATGTTTACCCATATTAAATAATGTCATCATGTTTTGTTCATTAATGGTTAAAAAATATTTTACTTTATTCCCATATTCTTTAAAACATACGGAACAATATTTAACAAAGGCATCAATCGTATTACGGGATATCCATCCACCATATTTCTCTTGTAAAGCCAAAGGTAAATCAAAGTGGTATAACGTAATGACTGGTTGAATATTGTGCGCTAAACAACAATTGATGACTTCATGGTAATGTTGTACACCTTTCGTATTTACTTCCCCTTCACCATCAGGAATGATACGTGGCCAACTTATCGAAAAACGATATTCATTGAATCCCATTTCTGCCATTAATTCAATATCTTCTTTAAAATGATGGTAATGATCACTGGCAACTTTAACATCACAATTACCTGGTGCAATTTGCGCTACATCTTGAATTGATAATCCTTTACCGTCTTCATCATACGCCCCTTCACATTGATAGGCACTGCTACTGGCACCCCACATAAAATCCGTAGGGAATGGGTTTAATTTACTATAATCCATATAATTCCTTTCACTTAATCGAGTAGTTTATTTAATGCATGCGCTAACCCATCATGATCATTATCTAAAGTTAGCTTATCTGCGATATCTTTTACAGGTTGACTGGCATTGCCCATAGCAATACTTAGATCTGCTTTTTGCAACATATCGATATCATTATCGCCATCCCCAATGGCGATAATATCGCAATCGGGATTGTGATAATAATTTAATACTTCATCAATTGCTGTTGCTTTATTGACAATTGCTAGCCCAATTTCGCCACTATCTTTACGGTGACCAAAAGAATCTTCATACACACGAAATTGGGAATCGATATGTTGTTGGATATAGCTATGATCATACTGGCTATGGCAATAGCTAATCTTACTAATGTAATTCAAATCAGCTTTATCAATGGGTTGAAACATAGTAAAAAACGATTCAAATTCGGGATAGTTTTCCAATAATTTTGGATCAATTTGATGACTTAATTCGTCCAGATATTCTTTGGATGCATACATAC
>CALCFG010000158.1 GCA_937900565.1 uncultured Erysipelotrichaceae bacterium | reverse complement strand
GTCAGCAGCCCGTTTCACGGTCTGCGTGTAGTTCCTTGTAAACTGACCTAAAGTGAAGTGTAAGGCTTTGCTTTTTTATGAATTATTCATGATTAATAAACTTAACTCAAAATGAGTTTTTGCGAAAATGGTGTGAAATGACTATTTTTTCTTTAAATCTGTGACAATCTACGCCATAATAAACGTGATTGTTTATTAAGTTGGAATGGTGATTCTATGAGTATGATTGAATTAGAAAATGTCAAAATGCGCTATAAGAATGGGGTAAATGCACTGTGTGGAGTGAATTTAACCATTGAACAAGGCGAATTTGTTTATATTATAGGTCCAACTGGGTGTGGAAAGTCCACTTTGATATCTTTATTGTATAGTTCTATTGTTCCTACCAGTGGTGTTGTTCGGGTTGCTAAAATTGACGTTGGTAAATTAAAAAAACGGCAAGTACCGATGTATCGACGCAATATTGGGGTAGTATTCCAAGATTTTAAATTATTACCAAGTAAAACGGTATTTGAAAATATTGCCTATGCACTTGAAGTAATTGATATGAAAAGTGATCAAATCAAAAAGCGTGTACGGCATGTATTACGCATGGTTGATTTGATTGAAAAAGCAAATACGATGCCCAATGAATTATCGGGTGGGCAACAGCAACGGGTTGCCATTGCACGTGCAATAGCGAATAAACCGAAAGTATTAATTGCGGATGAACCAACAGGTAACTTAGACCCAACGATGAGTAATGAAATTATGATGTTACTTGAAAAAATTAATCGGGAAGAAGGAACTACCATTGTAATGGTTACCCATGATCGAGGGCTTGTTGAAAAACATCGTAAACGTACCATTGCTTTAAAACAAGGTCATATTATGGCTGATAGTGAAGAAGGAGGTTACTTCTGCGATGATTAGACGTTTTTTTCGCCACATAAGGGAAGGTTTTTATGGGGTTGCACGCCATGCGTCCATGGCATTTAGTTCAGCTACTGCGATGACCGTTACATTAATATTAATGTCTGCTTTTTTTATGGTCATTGTTAATTTAACCAATATAACTAAGGAAATTGAACAAGAAGTACAAATCTCGGTATTGATTGATTACGATCATGAAGAAGCAAGCGTGGAAGAATCCATTGGAGATCAAATAAAGTCAATTGATGGAGTTAATAGCGTTGAATTTTTTACCAAGGATCAAGAAGCACAGTATTATTTTGATAATTATTCGGAAACAGATGAAGCAATTGTCGAAATGATTAAGCAAGATAATCCATTAAATGATGCTTTTTACGTAAAAGTAGAAGATGGTCAACGTTTAGGTGAGATTGCAGCAGAAATTGAATCGATAGAAGGTGTTGCTACGGTTAACTATGGTGGTGCTAGTGTGGTTTCATTTATGGAAGTTTTAACAATGATACGTAATGTCGGATTTATTATGGTAACTGCATTGTTATTATTAACAATTTTTTTAATTCAAAATACGATTAAACTAACAATTTTTGCTCGGAATGAAGAAATAAGTATTATGCGTATTGTTGGGGCTAAGAATGGATACATTCGTGCACCGTTTTTGGTTGAAGGAATTATTATTGGTATTTTAGGTTCGGTTATTCCAATATTATTTACAATATTTGGTTATATTTATATTTATCGTATAAGTGGTGGTGTTGTTTTAAGTAATATTTTTACGTTAATTGCGCCTAATCCATTTGTAATTTATGTGTCTTTGGGCTTGGTTGGACTATCGATAGTGGTTGGCTTTGTTGGATCTTTCTTCTCCGTGACCAAATACTTGAGGTGGACACGATGAGAAAGATTCTGTTATCACTTTTGACAGTATTTTTACTTGTACCCAGTGCCTTTCCTATTGTCTATGCACAAGAAGAATCTGGAACAGATTGTTCCCAACACCAAGATCCTGCAGTATGCAATAACAATCAAAATTCCAGTGAATGCAAAGCGTATATGAGTTGTTTGGTATCTGCAAGTGGTTCCATTCAAGAACAAATTAAAGATATTGAAGCAAAGCGAGCAGAAATTGCGCAAGATATTGAGTATTATTTGGAACAAATTAGGGATTATAATGCGCAAATCAATGAACTTTCTGTGCAAATTAATGACTTGAATGTTCAAATTGCAGCCCTAGAAACTCAAATTGCTAACAAACAAGCCGAAATTGAGGCGACGCAAGCTGAAATTGATGCATTAATTGAAACCATTAAATCAAGGATGCAATCCAATCAAAGTGGCATGCGATTAAATACAATGTTTGATTTTTTAATGGGTGCGAAAACATTTGATGATTTATTACGGCGTACTTCTGTTTTAAACGCAGTAAGTGCTCATGAAAATAGTCAAAAAGACAAATTAGATGCGTTAATGATTCAATTGGATGAAGATAAAAAGATTCTAGAAGAAGATAAAGCTTCGTTAGATGTTGCAAAGCAAGATATTGTTGTTAAACAACAAGATATTGCTGCGAAAAAATACATGGCACAAGTCGTGGAAGAAGAATTGCAAAAACAAAGTGCGGATTTAGAAGCGCAAGGTAACCAATTGGCCGCAAACTTAGAAGAAATTCGCGCGAAAATTAGTGAAATTGGTGCAGATCCAGGGGCTTCACCTGGCTGGGTTTTACCAGTAAGTGGCGCTAGTATATCGGCAGGGACATGGTATTATCCAAGTGGTGGGCAACACTTAGGAGAGGATTTTGCTGCACCGTTAGGAAGTAGTGTGGTCGCGGTTGGTAATGGTATTGTATTAAATACTGTTAATGGATGTGACTATGGATACCTTGGTAATGGTTGTGGAAACGCTTTTGGTGGAACCTGGGGTGGCGGCAACCAAGTATATATGGTCATTAACGTGAATGGTCAACTCTATGGTGTCAAGTATTTGCACTTATTAAAAGATAGCATTCAAGTATCGGTTGGTGATGGTGTTACGCAAGGGCAAGTGATTGCTTCGTTAGGTAGTTCCGGTAACTCTTCTGGACCACACTTGCATATTGAAATTACTAATTTAGGTTCCACGTCTTCGAGCAAATCATATGCGGAGAAATGGAATGGTGATTTAACCTTTGGTGCCGGTTGGGGACTTGGTAGTCGATGTGATGTTAAAGGTACACCATGTCGCATAAGACCAGAATCTGTCTTTGGTTAATAAAGAAAACGTTGGTTTACATATGTGTAAGTCAACGTTTTTGCTATAATTAGTTTAGATAGAAACGAACCTAAAAGGTGGCGATTTGATTATGAAATTTAAAGGTTTTTTAGCCATTGGATTAGTTTTACTATTAAGTGGATGTAAAGATGAAAAATTACATGAGGCATTGAATCAATATGTGGTCTTTGATGATGCGTATCAATTGACGTTGCATTTTCAAAATCAGAGCGGTTATGATGATAGCATTCAATTGAATCCAGTGGATATTAATTTAACAATATTTAATTCAAATCAATCCATTGATCAACCAATGATTGAACAATTACATGAAGAATTAAAGCAATTAACTAAATCTAACATTGCGAAATTACAACACACATTGGTAGGCATTGATCAAGCAAATGCAACGAAGATTGATGATGTCAGTGGAAATATGCTATTTGTGTTAAGTGTTAAACAAGATAATCAAGAAATGTTGTATGTTGGTTTAAATGATTCGAAAGATTTGAAAATTGTTAATGGTAAATTAAGGGTAAATATTATTTTGAGTGATTCGGATTTTAAAAAACTGTATGAAAGCTTTCAACAAATCGTAACAGATCGTAGCGCATTTTTTGGTAAGTATTCTGATAAAGTACCAATGTAGGAGGTTTTATGGGCACAGTGAATTGGCTGTTTGCGTTGGTTGCAATAATATTAATTGCAGTAACAATTTTTGTTTATATTAAGTACTGGAAATACCACCGGTTTGGTGGAAAATTTAAAAATAACTTTCCGGATGAGAAGTAAATAAGTAGAGGTGTTGGGTATCGGCACCTTTATTTTTTAGGCTATGTCACAACAAACAGTTGATAAATAGCCATTTTTATAGGGGAGTA
>CALCFG010000157.1 GCA_937900565.1 uncultured Erysipelotrichaceae bacterium | reverse complement strand
TGGGTTATGTGGCGAACATAATATCATTTTTTTAATATTATATTGCTTGATTTTTGCTTCCATATCTTTAAAATCCATTCGCATTAATCCAGATTCATCCATAATTAAATCTGAGTACACTAAAGTTCGTTTAGCTAAATTCGCCGCCCGTTTAAATCCTATATAACAAGGATTATGAATTAATACCGCATCATTTTCCTTTCCATCCATCGCTAAGGCTGCAAATACACCTCCCACAACGCCGTTGCAAAAACCAATATTATCTAATGTAATATTTTTAACTTGATGTCGCTTATCAAGCCAATGAATAATTGCTTGATAATAACGATCATCCAAATAAAAATAACCAAATGTCTTTTGATCGATTCGTTGCTTTAATGCATCACTAATAAAATCTGGCAAAGCGAAGCTAGTGTCTGCCACCCACATAGGAATTGATGTGTATCCTGGCAATATTTCACTTACTTTATTACCAAACATCGCTTTACCCATGGAAAAACTTAACGCCCTTTGATTAGCATTATTGCGATCAATTATTTCATTGAAACATTCTTCGTACATAATATATTCCTTTCCATAATACATGAGAAAAAAGCAGACTCAGTCTGCTTTAAATGTACCTTCTTCAATTTGTTTTATCATATCAACACGATTGGCGTGGCGACCTGCCATAAATTCTGCATCCAACCATGCATCAACAATCATTTTAGCTAATTCGATACCCACAACACGTGCACCAAAGCATAATACATTGGAATTGTTATGTTGACGAGATAATTTCGCAGAATAAGGTTCAGAACAACATACAGCCCGAATACCTTTGACCTTATTGGCGACTAAGCTCATTCCCACTCCGGTACCACAAATTAAAATTGCACCATCCAATCGCTCATTCACAACATCTTGGCAAACAGGATAGCCAACAGATGGGTAATTCATACTTTCATGACTATCAGTGCCATAATCCACTACTTCAATTCCCTTTGATTCAATATACGTTTTAATTTCTTGTTTTACTTCCACTGCACTGTGGTCATTCCCGATTCCGATTTTTTTCATCATTATCTTTCCACCAACTTTTCTGCTTCAGGGTATGCAACACCATTTGTATCCACATTAACGCATTCAATCACGACATCTTCTAATGGTTTATCCATGCGATTTGTTGCTACATTGGCGATTTTATCCACAATATCCAAGCCTTCAATTACTTTACCAAATGCTGCATATTGCCCATCGAGGTGTGGTGCATCTTGATGCATAATAAAGAATTGTGAACCTGCACTATCTGGATGCATACTGCGTGCCATACTAATTACACCACGGCTATGTTTTAAATTATTAACCACTCCATTTGCTAAAAATTCCCCTTTAATACTATAGCCGGGCCCACCAATACCTTTACCTAATGGATCACCACCTTGAATCATAAATCCTGAAATAACACGGTGAAAAATAAGCCCGTCATAAAAGCCTTTTTGCACTAATTCAATAAAGTTATTCACAGTGTTGGGAGCAATTGTTGGTTCTAATTCAATTTTAATTTCTCCCATATTTTTAATTTTCATTGTAACGATTGGATTACTCATATTACTTCCTTCCTTTTTGCATTGATTATATCGCGATTCACCATTTCTTTCCATCGCATTAAATCATCATAGACCATGACAGGTTCAATTAATGTTTGACTGTTTTCGCCTAGCATTAATTCAACCAATGTCACATTACTTGGCTTATTAAAATTTGGTTGATACATTTGTAATCGCGATATTTTTAACTTATGTTGATTACCAACAGCAATCAATTTAGCCAATTGATCCGACGGATATATTAAATAGGCTCTGCCTTTATTTTCCAGCAAGTGATGAATTGTCTCCATTAAGTCGGCTAAAGTTAATTGATGTTGGTGTCGCGCATTGATAAATGCATTCGCATTGTCAATCATTTGATAATAAGGCGGATTACATAAAATAACATCGTATTTATATTGACTGCGATATCCAACAATATCTTGATGCCAAACAATACCATCCACGTGATTCATTGCCAAATTTTCATTGGCAAGTTTAACACTTTCGCTATTGATTTCGATGCCATGCAAGCACTTTGGATGATAAATACTGGCCAATAAAAGTAAGGCAGCATTATTGCTGCCTAAATCCATGACTCTGGATTTATGCTTAATATTAGCAAATGACGCTAATAAATAGGTGTCAGTATTCGTGTGAAAATAACCTTCTAAATGTTTTATTGGTAACAACTCATTAATCAAATAATCCATATTGTATCTTTGGACATTCAAAATAGAATGTACTTCCCTTTCCAACTTCACTGCTTACCCCATACTTAGCATGGTGGCAATCCAATATAGCTTTAACTATGGCTAATCCTAATCCACTGGATTCTAAAGAATTGCGTGCAAACTGCTTATCTACTTTATAATAACGATCCCATACATATGGTAAATGTTGTTGATCAATACCTTCCCCATTATCCTTAACTTCTACCCGTACAGTATTTTCTAAATCTAAAATAGTAACAATTATTTGGCTATCGTTAGGTGAATGTTTAATGGCGTTGGTTAAAAAATTATAGATTACTTGACCAATCTTTATTTCGTCAGCGTTCATTAGTGCTGAACTATCACCCAATAATTTAACGTTTATGTGTTGCTTATCCAAAAGAATTTGACATATATCAATCATATCCTTGCACACTTCCACGACATCAAAATCTGACAAGATTAATTCATAGTTTCCACTTTGCATTTTACTTAATTCACTCATATCCACAACCAAACGGTTTAAAAAATGACTTTCTTTTAAAATAACATCCAAATGTTCATTACGTTTTACTGGATTGTCCCCACTTATATCCTTGATCATCTCAGCATACGCAGTAATCATCGTTAGTGGAGTCTTAATATCATGTGAGACATTAGCAATTAAATCTTTTCGTAATTCATCAACTTTTCCTAATTGTGTGGTAGCATACGTTAACGTATTCGCCAACTCTCGTGTTTCATTAAAATAGCCACCATTAAATTCGACACAGTATTTACCTTTTCCTAGTTCTTCCGCACTCTGTTTCATGGAAACAATCGGATTAGATAAGCGTTTTGATAAAACAATAGAAATCACAAGTGACATGATAATTACCACAAATGCAAACACAAAATACGAACTATTCATGAAATTAATAATGGCATCAATGGGTTCTACCGGCGCATTAACAAATACATAATAATTCGAAAACATTTTTTCTAAAGTAATTCCGTACAACACCGTTTCTTGATGCGTATCTTCATTACTTAATACAGTCGAAATTTCCCCATTGTTTTGAGTAAGTAATTCGACTAAAGCGTAACCATTACGTTCAGGATTTGGTAATATCAATTCTTCGTTAATAGTTAAACGCCCGTTAAAAATACAACTACTACCTAACCCATCTCCATAATATAATTGTTTTCCATTTCCATTATAGACAACAACACAGGCATTGGAATTAACAATGGTTTGCAATGCACGTTGGGAAACATTTATTGTTGAATAATCACTTTCCAATAATATATTTCCAATTTCTTGTGCCACTGTCTTAACGCCAGTTAATTGGCGATTGCGATAATACGGAATAACAAACGTTGTCTGCAACAACCACAATAAACCCACTAACCCAATGGCAAAAAGAAAGAATGACATCCCGACCGTAAAGCGGATGCCATGCAGTTGACGTATCATTCTTTCTTTTAGCTTATTGCACTTCAAATTTATAACCCATTCCTCTAACAGTCACAATAAAATCACGATATGGTCCTAAATTATGACGTAACATTTTAATATGGGAATCGACAGTACGATCATCACCATAGTAGTCATAATCCCAAACTTCCGTTAATAATTTTTCGCGAGATAAAGCCACATTTTGATTTTCAACCATGTAAAGTAATAAATCAATTTCTTTTGGTGTTAAATTCGCAACTTTATTATCTACTTTGACACTTCTTCCCTTTACATCAATTTCTAGCCCAGCAAATTTATAACGTGCTTGGTTATTTAACTTCCCGCGTTCTAAAACAGCTTTAACCCGTGCCATTAATTCTTTCGGCGAAAACGGTTTAACCATGTAATCATCCACACCGATTTCAAATCCAAATAATTTATCATATTCTTCCCCACGAGCACTTAACATAATTACAGGAATATTGCTACTTGTTTTAATACGTTTACATACTTCATATCCATCCAATTTAGGCATCATAATATCTAATATTACTAGGTCAATGGGTTGTTGTTCCACTGCTGATAAAGCGTCTAGGCCATCTTCAGCTTCCGCCACTTCATATCCATTCAATAAAGCGTATTCTTTTACAACTTCTCTAATTTTTTCTTCATCATCAACAATTAATAATCGCGCCATAATTACCTTCTTTCATCGGATGCTTTCAAAATACGACACTTATTGATCAGCACCCCTTTATTATTTACTTTTAATTCTACTTGACAATATGTTTTTTCCACAAGTTGTGGGGCGATATTTTGATATAGATTCGGCATAATGCTTGTTTCATACGTTCCACTTTCATCCATTAACGAAACAAAAGCCATCAAATCCCCTTTTTTTGTGCGGTGTTGTTTAACTCGAGTTACCATACCAAAACCTTGAAATATTCCTTCCCCTTGATTTAAACAATCCGATAACATAGATGTATTCACATTAAAACGTGCACGCATATTCGCAAATGGATTAACAGTTAAAAACACACCCAAAGCTTGCGCTTCATTCAATGCTTTTTGCATAATATCTTCTTTAACAACTGTTAAAGTTGGTTCACTTAGTAATGAAGCATCCAAATGGTAACCATCCTTATCATAAACAGTAATCAAATCTCCATAACGCATTGCATCATCTAAGGATAATTTCATAGCAAAGCGATTGGGATTAAAACAATCCAATGCACCTGCATCAATCAATGAATCAATGATTGCTTTGGAACACTTTAATGCCACTAAGCGTGCAATAGCATTGGTATAACTAACAAACGGACCATTAACGAAGCGATCATTGACAATCGCTTTGCCAATTACACTTCCAACTCCTTTAATGGATAATAAGGCAAAGCGGATACCCTTGTTACTCATACTAAATCCCAATTGAGATTCATTAATATCTGGTGGTAACACTGGAATATGATTGCGCGTTAATTCTTGTAAGGTTAGCGTTATCTTTGCATTGGCACCTAAAATACTATTTAAATAAGCTGTATAGAAAGGATAAGGTGCATTTACTTTTAAATACGCCAATTGATAGGCAATCAACGCATATGCCACAGAATGGGCTTTATTAAATCCATACCCACTAAATTTTTCAATTAAATCAAACCATTGCATGGCATTATTTTGTGTATAGCCATTATCGATAGCTCCTTGAATGAATTCGTCACGTAAACGATTAATTTCTTCTTTTTTCTTTTTCGACATCGCTTTACGCAAGATATCAGCTTGCGCTAAAGTAAAATTAGCTACAATTTGCGCAATTTGCATAACCTGTTCTTGATAAACCATCACTCCATACGTTTCACTAAGGATATTTTTGATGGCTAAATTTGGATAATTTGCTTTATGATTGGTTTTGTTTTTTAAATACATCGGAATTAATTCCATAGGTCCAGGACGGAATAAAGCTACTGCCGCAACGATATCATTAAAACAATTAGGTTTTAATTGCTTTAATAGATTTTTCATCCCTTCACTTTCCAATTGGAACACACCAATCGTATCGGCTTTCGCAATCAATTGAAATGTTTTAACATCGGTTAATGGAATTTGCTTTAAACTAAAATTTGGTTGAGATTGTTGAATCATTTTAGTAATGGAATCTAAGATAGTAAGATTTCTTAGTCCTAAAAAATCCATTTTAATCAACCCCATATCTTCCAAATATTCCATCGTATATTGAGTAGTTAACATCGTATCATCCAAAGCAATCATTGGACCAACTTGGTCAAATGGTTTTAAGCTAAAAACTATTCCACCGGCATGAGTAGAGCAATGGCGTGGTAATCCTTCCAATTGCATCGCAACTTCTAAAATCGACGCTATCATCGGATTTTCATATTGCATTTGTTTTAATGCCACACTTTGTTGCAATGCCATCTCCAGTGTAATTTTTGGAGCATTGGGAATGCAACGTACAATGCGATCCACCTCAAAGTTATGCAATCCATACGCTTTAGCAACATCTCTAACCACTTGTTTAGCAGCTAATGTACCAAAAGTTAAAATATGCGCAACATGTTGCTTACCATATTTGTTAACAACATATTCAATCACTTCATCCCGCCGATTATCCGGAAAATCTGTATCAATATCTGGCATCGATGAACGACTTGGATTTAAGAATCGTTCAAATAATAAGTTGTATTGTATTGGATCGATATCGGTAATACCAATAGAATATGAAACCAATGATCCCGCGGCGCTTCCTCTACCTGGACCAACTAAAATCCCATGTTTTTTAGCATAAAGAATATAATCATACACAATCAAAAAGTAATCATCAAATCCCATTTGGTGAATGATTGACAATTCATAAGTTAAGCGTGATGCATAATTATCTGGTAAGCAAGTAACATTTAGCCGTTTGCATAAGCCCACGTGGGATAGTTGACTTAAATAAGTTGAGGTATTGACATTGTTTTTTAACGGATATTTAGGTAACTGGGTTTTTAATTCATCCAAATCAAAGCAAACACTATTTGCCAATTCATCATTATTTACTAACACGCTTTCATTATAAAGTTGGTAATATTGATCCAAAGTTAATAGATAACGGTAAACATCTTTCACTAATGATTTATCACTAATTAATTTATCATCGTGAATGGCATTAATTACATAGGCTGCTTGTGCTTGATAATCAAAACAATAGCGTGTTTTATTTATTGCCACACATTTTAGCCCAACTTGATTCGCATAAGTAAATGCAATGGAATTAATATGAGCAAAATAAGAAGCTTCTTGCCGAGTTAGTCCTAAATAGTTATCGTTAGGATGATATGCAACCATTTGATTGTAAATGACATTAAATGCATTAAAGTCTTCATCTTTACTTGCCTGTTCAAATATTCCATCGGCATTAAATGCAATTAATGCACATTGATTTAATAGGCTTAAATCTTGCCAATTCAATCTTCTTTGGGCCAATATAAGGGATATATTACACAATTGCAAATACCCTTGCGCATTTAATGCAATAGCTTCAAAGGTAATACGATTTAGTGGGTCCTCAAAATCCATTTCCAGTCCAAAGATAGGCTTGATTCCATATTGTTTACAGCAACGATCAAAAGCCTTAGCACCAAATAGAACATTATGATCACTTAAAGTAGCATACGTGTAACCATAACTTACTGCTGTTTTCACATATTCTTCGATTCTTAATACCGATTGAAGTAAAGAAAATTCACTTCGTGCATACAATGGACCCATTTTTTAAGTTTCCTTTCGATACTTATTATATAATAGCTTAGGTGATTGTT
>CALCFG010000156.1 GCA_937900565.1 uncultured Erysipelotrichaceae bacterium | reverse complement strand
TAAAAAGTGAACCTCCTTTAATTGGTTGTCCAATTTTCGGGGTTCACTTCATAAATCTAATCGAGTTTTTTATTTGATTGTTCTATGATTAAGTTAACTTTATTTTTCGACTATAGTTCCGCTTAAAGCGTAGCTTGCAGCATTTGTTCCTGCAATTTTACCCCAAACGATACAACTTGTGTTTGCTAAACCGCCAATGTTAGCTGCACCACCAACGTTGGCACCACCAGCTAATTCACCACATTGGAATAATCCTGGGATTGGGTTTCCGTTAGTATCTAAAGTTTGCGCGCTTGTATTCATGATTGGGCCACCTTTTGTTAACAATACATATGGAATTGTTTTAACTGCATAATAAGGGGCTTCGATAGGTGTTCTTTCATCTGTTCTTCCGAATGGATCGTTACCTGTTTCTATGCCTTTGTTATAAGCATCAATTGTTTCTTGTAATCTAGTTGCATCAACACCCATTTCTTTTGCTAATTCTTCAACAGTATCAGCTTTAAATACTACTTCGCCTTTTTCTAATTCAGCATTGAAAGTTTCCCATCCTTCATCGTCTTGAAATAAAGGATCTTGAGTATCTACAACTTTTTGATCGAACAACATCCAAACGATATTATCTGGTGCAGAAGCCCAGAATGATTTCTTTTCACTATCTAAGTTTTCAAATTCGTTCATTTGACGTTCAGCATTGCTTTCAACCCAGATTGTATTTGGATAAGCAGTATTATTTGCGGTTACTGAACGAACGAAACCAGAACTTGATACTGGAACTCCGCCTGGATATGCAGGAAGATAATCCATGTTATTTAATTTAGCTCCAGCTTTTAAAGCAAATTTATAACCATCACCAGTTACGAATTCTGGAGAGTTTGTTAATACGTTTTTGTAGTTATATTCGTTTAACATTTCTTCGTTATGACCATAACCACCAGTCGCTAACACTACAGATTTGCTCTTGTATTCAGTACCATCAGTTAATTGGACGCCAGTTACAGCACCTTCTTCGATAATAATATCTTTAACTTCAGTTTCTAATAAGATTTCAACCGTGCCTTCTTCAACTTTTTTTTCTAACAATGGGCGAACAAGTTCAACCATTTCTTTACCTTTACCTTCAACACGATATTCTCTTGCAATACCAAAAGCATCATATGTTGCAGGTTGTTTAGGTTGGCGATCGCCGAAATTAGCACCTAATGAGTCAATCCAGTCAACAGCTTCAGCAGCTTTCGATACGTGTTTTACTGTTAATTCAGGAATATTCATCCCGCCACCCATTTTGTCAATATCAGCAATGAAATTTTCTTCGGAGTCTTCTACGCCTGCATCGATTTGCATTTTTGCACCGGCGGCACTTAAAGTTCCACCAGCATACCGAATAGATCCTCCCATTTCACTATTTTTATCAATTAACATTACTTTAGCACCATTTTCTGCGGCTTCTAAAGCGGCGTTCATTCCACTAAATCCAGCACCAACAACGATTACATCAGGATCTGAGAAGGCGAGAGGTTTAGTGCTTGAAACGGTTTCTTCTGCTACTTCTTTACCTGCTGCTTTATCTAATGCTTGTGTTACAGCTTGCATAATTGCGTTACTTGTTACAGTTGCGCCCGCAACAATATCTACCTCAGCTGAGTTCTTTTCAACGATAGAAGTAGGAATTTGTTCGATAGCAGGGTCTGAAATTCCTGTTGTTTCGTTGTGTGAAGTTACATTGACTGATTCAATTTTGTCTGATTTTACCGTAACTTCTACTGTTACATCACCATTCATGCCTTTAGCAGTACCTGAATATGTTCCATCTGTATACTTAGAACTTGATCCTTTGGAACATGCAGTTAATGTGAAGGCCATCAAACAGCAAGTAGCTATAGCTAATAAGCTTTTACTAATTTTTTTCATTTTTTCCTCCAAGTCATTTATTATTGACAGGATAATTATAAATTTTTAATTAACGCTTGTTAATTAATTAATTTAAATGTTTTATAAAAATGAAATTTTATTTCTGTAAAAAATTAGATGTTTACAAAAGAGTGTATTTTTAAAAGTTGCTAATTATGTTCATTTGTAATTATGGTTTTATAAGAGGTGGCATAAGGTTTTTCATGTAAGTCTTAATTCTAGTTGTGAGACTAAAAGTAAATGTCTTTAGCTGCATCTTCTCCAAGATCTGCAATTAATTTTTGGGCTTGTTTTAAACGCCGATAATAGGTTGCTTTGCTTAATTCGAGTTTTTCATATATTTCTTTATCGGAAGATGTTTCTCTTATTTATAAACTTCATCAATCTTATACTTTTGGATTGTGTTTTTTGTATCGCGCCCACCACGCTTAATTATACGTTTGATAACATCAGGTTTTAGAATAATTGTGACATTATTTGTTTCTCATCGTTATTTAATTTAATATCAATTCCGTTTTTTAAAGAAATTTAAATTTTCTTCTAATTCTAAAATATCATTGGTAAAGCCTTTAATATAAATCATAATGCACCTCGAAAGTCTGAATTCTAAATTTAAGACAATTATTTAATTTTTGAGACAAATATTTTATCGAATTAAAAGTTACGATAATTAGTATTGTACGAACTAAAATTAAACAAAAATATGCAAAAAAAGGAGTTGTTTTGGATTTCTATTTGGTGTCGCTACCTACAAAACCTGTGTATTTTTATATATCATTGGTTTTGGTCGCTGTTAGAAATTATCATTAAAATTTATACATGATTCGATATCTTCTTTTACAAAACAATTACAAATGTAATTCTGATTGCACTCGCACTTTTTGACAAAAAGTGGAGGTTTTATTCAGCTATAAAGAATTACTGCCTCACTACTGCGGCTATAAAACGGCTTATTGATATATCAAACTTTATAGTTATTAGAACAATTCGGATAGTTATGTAAACTTATGCTTATATCTAAGCACTAATGTGCTATTTAACTATCGTGAGTTGAGTCTAAACCCTTTAGAAATATTTAAATTCCCAGACAACATGGAAACTTATGACCAAGTTGTTTTTCTATTTTCGAATTATCGATTAATGCATTATGCTTGTTAACAAACCTATTAAATACTTTAATCTTAGTTTCAGCATAATATTTTTAGTATCTTTAATTTTTTTTAAACTCATTAACAATTTCTAATGGCGCACCACCAATTGTGTAAATAAAACAACTTCTAGTCCATAATGTAGTGAACTCTTTTTTTAATATCTGGATACATTTGCTTTAAAACTTTCGCTGTATGTTATTTAAGTTGATTTACTATATCGAGTGGTACATATCCTGGGTATAAACTAACTAACAAATGAGTATGATTCGGCATAACTTCTATTTCAAATATTTCGAATTCCTTTTTATTAGTAAATTCATAAACTAATTCTTTGAACTTTGTATCAACACCATCTTTAATATTGATCTTCTATATTTAGTACAAAAAACTCTATGATATGTACACTTATAAATTGTATGGTTTGATTTGTTATAATCGATATTTACAATATATATTTTAATTCAAATCTTTTATAACATAATAAAAATTAAATGACTATAAAAGAAACATATAATCAAAATTTATATCGCACGCAAAGGGTGGAGCTTTCTTTTGAGAATTAATGGTAAAATTATGGGCATGCGAAATGAACAGGTTGAAAACATTTTAATGTGGTATAAAACGAATAAACGGGATTTAATCTTTCGTCGTACGAAAGATCCTTATTGGATATGGGTATCGGAAGTAATGGCGCAACAAACGCAAATTGCGACGATGTTACCGTATTATTCACGTTGGATGGAAAAATATCCAACCATTGCGGATTTAGCAAAAGCAGAAATACAGGATGTCTATGCCTTATGGCATGGATTGGGTTATTACAATCGTGCCACTAACCTTGTAAAAGGTGCACAATATATTGTGATGCATTATGGAAATCACTATCCGACAACTTATCAACAATGGTTACAAGTTAATGGTGTTGGTCCATATATTGCTGCTGCGATTGCATCGATTTGTTTTGATGAAAAGGTAGCTAGTATCGATGGGAATGTCAATCGCGTTGTGGCACGATTTAATGCCTTGGACTTGATTCAAGGCAGTGCTGCCTTTGCCAAATCCGTTAGAAACCAAGTTGATAATTGGTTAATTGATGGCAGATCGAGCCAATTAAATCAAGCTTTAATGGAAATGGGCGCATTAGTATGCACAAAAGCAAATCCTAAATGTGAGTGTTGTCCTTTAAGTAAGTGGTGTAAAGGAAAAGAGGATGCCACAGTTTATCCAAAGAAAAAGGCGAAGAAAGTAAATCCTGTCGAATCTTATCTTGTAGGTTTTATTGTAAAAGATGGTAAAGTAGCGATAGAAATGCCACCCTATAACGATGGCTTATTGTCGGGGTATTATCGTTTACCAACCAAACTGGCAAAATTAAATAAAAATTATCCTATCGTTAAACATATTTTTTCCCATAAGACTTGGTTATTGCAATATGATCCTGCATTTAAACTGGATGAGAAAACCACTGAATGGATCGATATTCAACAGTTAATTAATCAAAAAAAACTCATCGTAGCGCACATTAAATTATTAAATAAGCTCCATTTACTTATGGCATATCTTGATAAGCAGTAACAATGGATTGTAGGTATTTAATGTATTGTTGTTTAACGTCATATGGGCCAAGCAGCGTTACAGCATGAGGATCAAAGTGGGTTAACCATGCAAATAATGCATTGTTAACTTGTAAGGTAACATTAATTTGATAACGTGATTCCTTCGCTTCAATGACCATAAGGTCATTGAATTGATCTGCGAATACAGATAAATAATTGGTTTGAATACTAAAATCGACATTGGAATACTCTCCAGTAAATAGATGAATACTCGTTTCAATGCGTTTATTTACCGAATCGATTAATGGAGTGGATTGATTTATATCATTTAATTGTATTTGATCCATTTTGTCTAAGCGGTAATGCACTAATGCTTGATGTTTATGATCATAGCCAATGACATAATAACGTGAGTTAGCAATGAAAATATAATAGGGTTGCAATAAGTAATAATTTCCACTTTTTCGATAATGTTTTGTATTTTTGTAAGCTATATCAAAATAGAGAAATTGAATAGTACGCCTTTGATCAATGGCTTTCATTAAGATAGTAATGGTATTTGATATATCCAATGAAGTGACATGATTACCGGGAATGTATTGTTGCCTTGTTAATAGTTTTAAATCATTGGATTTAATTAATGGAGATAATTTGTCTAAAATATCAGCCATTATTTTATTAGGGATAAAGGTATTAGAGGTTAAGGAGTCCATAATGAGTTTACATTCGCTTAATGTCAGACAGTTTTTTGCCATATAAACTCCTTGGTGATTATTTTGATGGACTTGAACAATAGGAAAATTGGCGTTTTTTAATGTTGCAATATCTTTATAAATTGTTTTTAAACTGATATCTCCAAAATAAGGGTATAAATAATTGGCAATATCATTGCCGGTTTTTACATTGGATGCATCACTTTGTTGATTGAGGTAGTTGATTAGGTAAACCAATCGCAATGAATTATTTAATTTCATAAAATAATTATAAGCGTTAGGAAGAAATGTTCCTAACGCTTTTTAAAAATCCCGCTATACTTTTGGCACATGAAAGGTTAAAGGTAATCATGATGGAAAGAAAAGTATTGGTTGATGTGAGTGGAATATTGAGTGTATTAAGTTTAGGGATGGCAATTAATGGCCAAAGTAAAGCGGCAATTTTTATTTCGATTGGTTTAATGTTGGGAAGTAGTTGGTGTGTAGCTAAAAACTGGCAACAAATTAAGCAAGCCTTAAAAGTGGGACTTAGTGTATTAAACATTGTAATAGTGAGTTATTACTTATTATTTAATCAATGGGTTATTTCATTAGCGTTAATATTTGCTATGCATAGTTATGTTTGGACCATCTATTGGATTAATGCACGTAAAGATAACATACTACGGGTTGCATTAATGCAAGTGGCTGAAATTAGTTTATTTGTAACTCTGGTTTTTGCATTAATAGCTTGTATTTTACCAGTAAATGATTTCTTTTTTTATCAATTAAGTGTTAATGCAACGAGGGTTCGTTTTGCGAGTATCTTATTTATTACTTACAGCTTTGGGATGAATGATATATTCTATTTAATAAATCGAAAACAAATGATTAGTGCATTAAGTAAAAAAATAAAACCCTATAATGGTTAACCATTATAGGGCAAAACAAGTGACATAAACGTAGATTCCATAAAGAATCAATAATAAATATCCTTGCCATTTTGCAAATTTTTGGGTAATAAGTGTTGGAATTAATGCCACACATGATACAAGCAAGCATGCGGGTAAATCTACCATAGCGCTGTTGGATGCTACGGGTAAGGCTTTACCAGTAATAATGGAAGCTATTGGCATAATCAAGGTTAAATCTAAGATGTTTGCGCCTATGATGTTGCCCACAGATAAAGATGCTTGTTTTTTACGAATCGCTGTTAATGTTGTGATTAATTCAGGTAAGGATGTGCCAACAGCTACTAATGTAACCCCAATGATACGTTCACTAATTCCTAATAAGCGCGCTAAATCAGAACCAGAATTAACTAATAATTGAGCACCAACAACGATACCAATTGTGCCAATGATAAATTTAAAGATATTAGTGCGAATTGCGTTCGGTGTTTTTAAATTTGGATCTTTGGGTTCATCGTGGTTATTTTTACTTCCTTGAATGGCACCTTTAACATTTTCAACAATAAAGATGGTAAAAATAATTAATAACAGAATACAAAATTGTAAACTAATGGAACCACTTAGCCCACATAACACAGTAATTGATGCGGCGGTTAACATTAAAATTGATTTTAATAAATAATCTTTACGGCGAATGACACTTGGGATAAATACTAATGATATTCCCATGATTAATCCAACATTGGCAGTTACACTACCAACTGCATTTCCTATGGACATATCTACCTTACCATCCAACGCTGCCATAACTGAAACTAACATTTCTGGTAATGTAGTAGCTAGGGAAACAACGGTAGCTCCTATAATTAATTTTGGAATGCCACTAACTTCAGCAATCCAACTGGCTGCATCGACGAAGTAGTCACCACCTTTAACAATAAAAATAATACCGATTGTAAATAATGTAACGGTAATTGCAAGTGTTGCAAAATTCATTAAAGCCTCCTTTTAAGCGTGTTGTAATACTTTATCATAGCTTAATCTTTTCGTGATATCTTTTTTTAGTTATTTTATAATAGAGGAATGAATAAGTGGATAGTTAAAAAATTAATTGGAAATGGAGATATTTCTAACAGAAAAACTAAACAACAAGTTGGGACAAAAGCTAGTTTTATTGGGATTTGTTGCAATTTGTTACTTTTTATATTTAAAGCATTGGTTGGATTTATTAGTGGATCAATTACAATTATTTCAGATGGATTGAATAATTTAAGCGATTGTGCCAGCTGTGTAATTAGCATGTGGGGATATAAAATGGCCGCTAAACCTGCGGATAAGGATCATCCATTTGGACATGGTCGTGCTGAATTTGTGGCAACATTTGTTATTGCTGTGTTTATATTAATTGTTGGTTTTGAGTGTGCATCATCATCCTTAGATAAAATATTGCATCCAACCAATTTAAGTGTGGATCAATTTACTATTATTGTTTTAGTTGGATCAATTATTGTTAAACTTTGGATGGGATTTTTCTATGCTTCATGTGGTAAAGCCATTGATAATTCAACATTATTGGCAAGTAGTCAAGATAGTTTTAATGATTCTTTAATTACGTTGGCATCATTGATTGCTATTGGCTGTTTGTTGTTATTCAACATTAATATTGATGGATTAATGGGAATGGCAGTTTCAGTATTTATTATGATTAGTGCCATTAATTTATTAAAAGAAACTGTTGAACAATTAATTGGGCAAACGCCAGAAAAAGAATTAATCGATAATGTGTGCAAATCAATTAATGATAATCCAATT
>CALCFG010000155.1 GCA_937900565.1 uncultured Erysipelotrichaceae bacterium | reverse complement strand
TTATTATACGCTATTTCTCGTCAAAAATCAACCATTTGTTGTGACAGAGCCATATAATTAATGGCTCTTTGTTCGCATCCAAAAAGTTAACGAATTCATTTTCAACACGATTACTGTCATTAATGTAATAAACATTTGGAATATCATTTTTAAAAAACTTTACTGTATTATATAAACATTCACCATAGTTACTATGTCCAATTAATAAAAAGTTCATATTTCCTCCGTCAAACTAAAATCTTTTGTTATACCATTTACAAGATAATTACAAATCTTTGGTATCACGACATCATTTGCATATTGATACACTTCATAAAGTAACTGTAAGTTTTCATTTAAATTAATAAATATGATTGCTTGTACCCACCGTTTATTCCATATCATTGGTTTCTTTAACAAACCAACATAGATTAAATTGGTTGGTAAAGGATCAATAACATGTAAGAACACAACGTTACGTAATGTTTCATGTGAAATAATATGTTCATTCTTCCACAATTCAGTACTTAAATCATTAATTTTAAGTTCCATCTCTACTTGCTTAAACAATTCATCCCGTGAACATGCATTAATATGATTTTGAATAATTGCTTTATTAAATATTTCTTCCAAACCATATTTATTATTTTTGAAAGACTTTAATATACTATGAATTTCAGGCATATATGAAAGTCGATCGGATAAATAGTAAATTGGTGTATTTCCATTAATATCTTTTAAAGGTACGGTTGAAATAACTAAATCATAACGCCTCAAGTCTTCAAAAGATAGGCTATTAACATCTGTCACTTTCATATCACACGAATTATATAAAACACTTTCATTTAACTCATTGAGTAATGCAACTGTTTCAGGACGACCTCTACCACAGACCAATAATAGCTTAGTCTTAGTATTGTGTTTGAAATCAAATAATAGATTGGTATATAAAACAAGATAACAAAATTCATTTTGATTCATCTTCACATTAAACTTATTTTCGATAATGCGAGAAATCATTAATGTAACATGAGTAGAACATGGATACTTCGTCAAAATTTCAAACTGTTGTAAATTACGTAACACCATACCACTTCGTAATCGTTCTATCATTGGAGGAATGTGTAAACGCAAATATTGCTCATAGGCATGTTTATCCATAACAATGAAGCCATAGGTATCGTGCAAACAGTGGTAGATATCATAAAATACGCTTTCTACCCGTTCAATATCATGTTTATCTAAATCAGATAATTCAGTAATATGCTTACTTTTAAAATGCAAGAAAAAATAATAACGTTCACTATCGGGTAATATTAAATTTAAGTATTCAGATAAACGATCGACAAGTAAACTTGCTGCCAAATATTCCTTACTTTTTGGATCAAATTCTATTTGATCATCTTCCTTTAATTTAACAAAGCCATAAAACTTCCACCGACGAATTGCAATCAAAATATGAATGACAAAATTTTGAAATGATTGGTCACTAATATTAATACCTACTTGTGAATTCACTTCATGAAGTATTTGATTCACTGTATTAATTTCATCCTTACTCGTATTAGAAACAAACATTGCATTATCTGTAGCTAAATAGCCTGTTTCAACTTGTTGATGAAAGAAAAACTCACTAATACATAAACGCTTAGAAATCTCACTTCCTTCCAAATAAATTCCATAATTCGGTTTTTGGATAATATTTAGATTATAATCACTGAATATTTCTCTAACTTCACGCATATCTTGCGTCATCGTCGAACGCGATACAAACAATTCGTCCATAAAGTCATCCAATGTTAAGTAATAATCCACCGATAATAACTTCTTAATTATGTAGTTAACTCTTTCATAACGAAACTTGGGCACTTCCAATGTACTAATGGAATTATTCTTCACTTCTTTAATAAGTGCATCTTTAATTAGTCCTTGGTTGCCGACAAATTGATAGCCACTTCCCGCTTTTGATATTATTTCACAGCCAAACGTACTTATTTCCTCATTAATATAGTTAATATCATTCTTAATCGTTCTTATGGATGCATTAACATAGTTCGCAATAAATTTTGAAGAAGTAAAAACAGATGGATTTGACGACTCAATTAAATAAGTCAGTATTTGATTTTGGCGTGTATTTAATTCCATTTTTCCTCCTTCAAAATTCACTAAGAAGTGACTATGTCACTTCTTAGTAATTTTTATTTCAAGTTAAAATCTTTAAAGTAAGATTTCTTACCGTCCGGAATTAAGCGACATTCAACTTCAATTCCTTTTTCAACTAATGCATTACAAATGTTAATATCGTCTTGATTTACTGCGATGGCACCTATTAAATTTTCAACCGTATCATCTTTTTTACGAATACCACCTAGGTTAAGTGACTTTATATCACTGACATGTTCAAGAATATAATTCGCATCTGGAATATTATTCGTAATGATCATTACATTCACACTATCCGTTAAATGTTGTTTAATTTCATCGATAGCTTTTTCCATAGTATCACAAATTAGTTTAGTACCTCTTGGCTTTGCGATATCTAATGTCATCTTTTGAAACTCGTCTTTTGCAATTTTATCATTTGCTAAGATAATTAAATTGATAGAAAGTTCTTTAGTCCAAGAAAAAGCTACTGCTCCATGAATCAAACGATCATCAACTCTTAATAATTTAATCATTTTATAACCCTAACTCTTTCCCTGTTTTTGGTGATTTGTATCCAATTTCATCATTCATAATCTTACGTTGTTCATCCATTGGATTTACCCATTTATCACGGCCATACGCACTAATAACTTGGAATGGAATATTATTAACAATTGAAGAAAAATATTCAGGAACAACACTATCCAGAACACACGCACGACTATCATCCACTTTACGATTCGTAATATAGAATACACGTTTCGTTAAATGATGAATACTATTATAGATAACATTAGCGTGATCGCTGGCAGTACCATTAGAATCAATAATAAATACGGTATGATTTTCAGGCTCTATTTCAATTGCTGGACCATGTAAGAATTCTTCCAATTCATATCCTGTTGCTGCATGTCCTGTTGTTTCAGCAATCTTTAATGCTCCTTCTAATGCCGTTGCATGACTTGTACCGTATCCTGCAATTTGAACACGTCGTAAATCAGTTAATTCATCTTCGTTTGCTTTATACCATGCTTTACTAGTTTCAACCATTTCATCCATAACATGACTTGTATGAATTAATTCATCCTTATAACGATTGTATTCATCCGCACTAATTTTTTGCAGTCTTTTCGCAGTTTCTACAGCAAATAAGTCAAGGAACGCAGTCAAAGTAGCAACTCCTTTAGTAACGAAGCCAATCTTTTCAATACCCATTCCCCAGTTACAGATGATATCACAATGATCTTTCATAACAGCTTCAACATTACCCGTTAGTCCTACTGTAACCAATCCAGCTTCTCTTGCTTTATCCAATGCTTCATTCGTATTAACAGAACGTCCACTTTGGCCAGCGCCGAAAACAAAAGTTTTTTTATCAAAAATAGTTTCGCAATGTAAAAATGTATAAGAACTCACCAAATCTACTTTAATTTTCAAGATACGTTCCATAAAGTAACGTGCACCAAAAGCACCATTATAACTTGAGCCCGATGCAATAATTAAGATGCGATTATAATCACCTTTAACAAATGCATCAACAGCAGCCTTTGTTAGTTCAACACTATTACTTGTATTTTTTCTTACTAAATTACCACTTTCTTCAATGTATCCAATCATTGTATCTTCCATATACAGCCTCCTAATATTATAAGATTCCTAAGAATACTCCTACGATACCTATCGCAAACATTCCGATCATTATTTTCATCATGGATACTTGTTTTTTCAATAAAATTGAAGTAATCCATGTTGTTGCTAATGGTAATAATCCAGGTAAAATTGAATCAAATACTGATTGTAGTGTCATGGCTTCCATTTCACCAAATTGTAATACTAATGGTGTAGAAACACTAACCATTGAACAAGTCATGGAACCAATTACCATTAAACCTAAAATTCCGAAGCATTCCGTAATTTTATCCATCATGTTTGATTTGTAAATCATAGCAACGAATTTACTTCCCATCGCATAACTCTTCCACATTAACCACCAACGTGCAGCAAAGTGAGGAACGTTATAAAGAACTAAGAAAGCAAATGGTGCTAAAATGCTACCTTGTAAACCAAGTTCACAAGCAATACCCGCAGCAATCATTCTAAATGTACCTTGGAATAAAGAGTCACCAATACCAGCTAAAGGTCCCATCAATGCAGATTTAACTGCAGAAACAGTCGATGGATCCATATCTGGATTTGAACTAATTTCTTCTTCCATCGCACAACTAATACCAAAGCATAGTGTACTTACTTGAGGTGTTGTGTTAAAAAATTCATAATGACGACGTAGAGCTTTTGCTAAGTCTTCTTTATTAGGATATAACTTAACTAATGCTGGAATCATACCATAGCAATAGCCTGAACCTTGATAATTTTGATAGTTAAATGAAGCTTCCAAAGTATGACTACGCCAATATACTTTCATTAATGTTTTCTTATCTAATTTCTTTATATGTCTTTCATCCTCACTGTGTAAATCTAAACCAGTAGGTTTTTCACCAACGAAGAAATACCATAAAACAGCAATACAAGCACCTAAAATTGCTACAGCAGTGTTATTTAAAGCTAAATATGCACTTAGTGCGAAACCAATGAAATAGAAAGCACCTATTTCCTTAGTCCAAATCATATTTAATAACATTGCAAAACCTAATGCAGGCAATATTGAAGTTCCAGCTTTTAGACCATTAAACAAAACTTCTGGAATGAAATCAATAACGGCTTGAACAGCATTCGTTCCAGCATAAACCGAAAAGAATACCAATACCATCATTACAATATTGAATACCCACCAAGATAGCCAATGCAAAACTTCAACAGTACGATAATCTCCTTTATCACATGCATCTTGCATTTTAACGACAAAGTATTGCATACCAACACGTATGAAGTTTTTCAACATATTGAATAAGATACCTACTGGTGCTGCAATCGTTAATGCGACAGCTGGATCTTGGTTTGTTAAGATTGCTAAACCACCACCAACAATCGTTGCAATGGATACGTCCATCGATACAGAAATACCGATATTCATAACACCCATAAAGGCTAATTCTAATGTTGCACCAATTAATATACCTTGTTGTAAGTCTCCACATACTAATCCTACCAATGGTCCTAATACAATTGGTTTTGTGAACATCATGTAACCATTCACCATATCCAATCGCGCAACAATGTACAAACAAGCTAATAACAAAGCAGTTAATAACAAAATCGTCACCCTCTTTCCTATTGTTCAAATTGCTTTGATCTAATCGAATCGTTTACTCGTGATTGATAATATCATTCACAAAAACCATGCGATTTTTTGAGTTCTCTACGATATCTTTAATTTGCTGATCAAGATTATCAAAGTTTTCAATTTGTAACAAATGCAACAAACAATCCACATTAATGCCGGCAATTACATGTAAACGTTCATTACAATAGTTACGCATCATTTCTTGATTTACGCTTCCACCTAAAATATCAGTACAGATAATCCATTCGCCTTTATCCAATGGCACTTGCGCTAATAAATCCTGCAACGACACCTCAGTTAAATAGGCATTCACCACATAAACGTTATTATTACCTATAATACGTTTGGCAACATTCGCCATACCTTCAGCGTATTTTCCATGACTTGCAATTAAATAATTCATAGACCCTCCATCTGTTTACATAATAAATTTGTTTAATAAATAACTTAACTTACTAAATTGCATCATCAATGGTGCAATTTGGTATTCTTTTTAGCTATTAGTTGCACGATTGCAACTAATATGACAACACTACCTATTATTTTTGTAATACTTACTGGCTCTGCCAGTAATAATACTCCGCTAACAACACTAGTTATAGGTTCAGTTAAACTTAATAAAGCAGTTAATTGACTTCCTAATGTTCTAGAACCTAATTGAAATAAACTGGTTGCACTAATGGACATGAGTGATATACCCAGTAACAATAATAATTGCTTAGTTGATAATCCAATTGTTATTCCTCCCATTGCTGGACTTAATGAAATTGCACCAAGCGATAAAAATATTGCTTGATAGAAAGAAACTACGATTGGATTCAATCGATTAACCTTTGATTTTTCTAGCCGTAAGATATATATCGCATATGTTATTGCAGATAAGCTTGCCAAAGTAACCCCAAATAAATTATTCAATGATGTTCCAAAAAGAAAGCAAAATATACCAATGATTACAAGTATTACAGAAACAATTAACTTCTTATCTGGTTTTTGACGATAATACAAAACACTAATAAGAATAACAATAATTGGATATAAAAAATGCAGCGTAGTTGCAGTTCCTGATGCAATGTAATTATAAGAACTCGAAAGCAATAAACTAGTTGCTAAACTAACCACACCACAATTTAGAATAATTTTTATTAAAGTTGGTTGATCTACCTTCAAATGAATTCCTTTAATAATTTTAATAACAAAAACAATTGGAATAAAAAACAAGTATCGATAAAAGGTAATACTAACAGTATTTAATCCACCATTAAGTAATTGAACCGTTAATAATGGAACTAAACCAAAAAGTATTCCAGATAAAACAACATATAAACTTCCAAAGTTCATATTATTTGACGAAATCAGCTAATTCACTCAGTGAATTAACAATATAATTTGCACTAGATTGATCAAAACCATAACGATCATCCTTGCGTGCAATGACTATTGTATTTGCTTTAGTAGCTGCTTCTATTCCAATCGTTGAATCTTCTACAACATAAAATTTTGTATCATAATCACTATATAAATGCTTCGCATAAAAATAAACTTGCGGATTCGGTTTACTTTCATTAAAATCTTCACCACTCACAATATGATCAAAGTATTTTGACATATCAAACAAGCTTAATAATTGGTTGATATTTGCCAATGGTGAACTACTGACTACGGTTAAATGATGTCCGTTCTTTTTTAATGCTTTTAAGCATGGTAGCACATCATCAAATAATACATTTCGATAATCCACCGGACGATTTCTAAAATAAGCTCTTCTTTCATGAAGAAATTCCTGATAATCAATCTTTGCATCAACGTATTTAGTCAATAACATGCCATCACGTTTCGTATTACTACCAACAAATAAATTTAATATTGAATCATCAACTCGATAACCCTTATATTCTAAAAACTCTTTAAATCGTTTCTTATAGATCCCTTCCGTATCAAATAAGACCCCATCCATATCAAACAACACAACGCTCATAAAAAAACCTCCTTGTTATTATTTTATTAATAACAAGGAGTATGTTCAGTTAATCGTTTGCACCAATAATAATGCAACTGTTAATTATCTATTACAAATCAACACCTTTTCTAATTAGGTCCAACTAGTTAATAAAAGCTACATAACTTTGCAATTAGCTAATTCTAATCAACACGTTTTATCAAATTACATTGCTTTCCACAACA
>CALCFG010000154.1 GCA_937900565.1 uncultured Erysipelotrichaceae bacterium | reverse complement strand
AAAAGTTGAGGTAAGTAATAAGCAAGCAGTTAATGATAATATTAAAAAAGCTGTGTCTTATATCAATGCTCACTTTGATAAAGATTATTTAAATGTGGTTAAACAAAGCTGTAAAGAAGCAAAAGTTGTAGCTAAAGCTAATTATGATAAAAAGGTGGCTGATTTAAAAGCTGAACACAGTGCAGTATTGGCAAAGTTAAGTGATGCTGAGGAAATTAAAGAAGAAAAGTATATTCAAAAGAATCGCTTGTTTGATGCCAAACTCATGTATCAAAAAGAATTAAGTGAAATTAAAGAGCGTCAGCATGCTGCATTTAGTCATAAGTACCATTTATTGGATTTGTTGCGCATGGGGAGTTTTACGCTTGATGAAGTTTATCAACAAAAGCGTGAAAACTATGCATATAACTTCAATATGCAAGATTTCTTATTGCGAAATGGTTTGTATATCGCAATTGCAATTGTTTTCATTATTTTATGTTTCATTACTCCAATTGTTAAAAATGGATTGCAATTGTTAACATTAAATAATGTGTTGAACATTTTACAACAAGCCTCACCGCGTATGTTTTTAGCGTTGGGTGTAGCTGGATTGATTTTATTGGGTGGTACAGACTTATCCATTGGACGTATGGTTGGTATGGGTATGACCGCTGCAACGATTATTATGCACGCAGGTATTAATACTGGTAGTGTTTTTGGACATATCTTTGATTTTACGGCTGTTCCAGTCCCAGTTAAGATAATATTTGCGTTATTGGTATGTATTGTACTTTGCACTGTATTTACAACCATTGCAGGTGTGTTTACTGCGAAGTTTAAAATGCATCCATTTATATCTACAATGAGTAACATGTTAGTAATTTTTGGTTTGGTAACTTATTCAACTAAAGGTGTCTCTTTTGGTGCGATTGATAAATCCATTCCAAAATTAGTCATTCCGAAAATCGGTAAATTTCCAACAATTATTTTATGGGCTTTAGTGGCTGTGGTTGTCGTTTGGTTTATCTGGAATAAAACAAAATTTGGTAAAAATTTGTATGCCGTGGGTGGAAATAGCGAAGCTGCTTCAGTTTCCGGTATTTCGGTATTTAAAGTTACTGTCGGTGCATTCATTATGGCTGGTATCCTTTATGGATTTGGTTCTTGGTTAGAATGTATCCGAATGGTAGGTTCAGGCAGTGCTGCTTATGGTCAAGGTTGGGAAATGGATGCAATTGCAGCTTGTGTAGTTGGTGGTGTCTCTTTCTCGGGTGGTATCGGTAAAATTAGTGGTGTCGTAGTCGGCGTATTTATCTTTACTGCTTTAACGTATTCATTAACTATTTTAGGTATTGATGCTAATTTACAATTCGTGTTCTCTGGTATCATTATCTTAGTTGCAGTAACATTAGACTGCTTAAAATACGTACGTAAAAAATAAACCTTTTTATTTATTTGTATAGGAAGAGCTTTGATTCTTCCTTTTTTTTGATATTTATTTATTAATTACATAACTTTTTTGCCTAACTATTTAATTTGAAGTATAATTAAAAATGATTTTAAGGGGGAGATAATCATGACTAAAAAATCATTATTTAGTACAAAAGCTTTAGTTGCTACGGCTTTGGGTGCTGCATTGTTTATGGTGTTGTTTATGTTTGTAAAAATTCCTTCACCAGTACCTGAAACTAATTTCCAATTAGCTTATGGTGTTTCGGCATTCTTTGGAGCATTGTTTGGACCAATTTCTGGTGGATTAATCGCATTCATTGGGCATGCATTGAATGACTTTATTGGCTATGGTTCACCATGGTGGAGTTGGGTATTTCCATCATTGACGTCTGGTTTGATTGCAGGTTTATGCTTTAACAAATTAGATATCGAAAATGGACGTTTCAATTCTAAAGATGTGATTACGTTCTGTGTATTCTCAATTGTTGCAAATATCATTGCATGGGTAGTAGTAGCACCAGTGTTGGATATTGTTATTTACTCTGAACCAGCAAATCTTGTATTTACTCAAGGGGCTGTTGCTTGTCTATTAAATGCTATTTCTCAATGTGTTGTTGGCTGCCTATTGTGTGGTGCCTATGCAAAAACACGTGTTGGAAAAGGCTCTTTGGATAAAGAATAGTATTTTTAACATAAAAGGTGCCCCTACGGCGTAGGTGTACCTTTTTTACTGTAAGAGAGGATATAATGAATAAACCAATTATTGAGTTTCGTGATTTTTCTTTTCAATATCGTTCACAAAAATCACCCACGTTAAATAATATTAACTTGTCCATTTATCCCGGCGAAAAGATTTTAATCGTTGGACCAAGTGGAAGTGGTAAAAGCACACTTGGGCATTGTTTGAATGGATTAATTCCTTTTTCTTATCCTGGTGAAGTGAAGGGAACATTAACGATTAATGATGTTGATGTGAGTTCTAATGATATTTTTACTGCCAGTAAATCGGTAGGGACTGTTTTGCAAGATGCAGATAGCCAATTTGTTGGATTAAATGTAGGGGAAGATATTGCATTTGCATTAGAAAATGATAATGTTCCCTTGCAACAAATGCATGATAAAGTCAATAAAATAGCTAAAATTGTTGATATGGATACTTTGCTTGATCGTAGTCCTTATGAATTAAGTGGTGGGCAAAAACAAAGGCCGTGTTTAGCGGGTGTTATGGTATTAGATACACCAATATTACTGTTCGATGAACCTTTGGCAAACCTAGATCCAGCGACAGGTAAAATTGCGATTGAATTAATTGATGAGATAGCACAAGATAAAACTAAAACCGTAATTATCATTGAACATCGGTTGGAAGATGTTTTGCATCGTCATGTTGATCGTATTATTTTAATCAACGAAGGGACAGTCTTAGCGGATAGTAGACCAAATGAATTATTAAAATCCAATTTATTGGAAGCGAATGGGATACGTTTACCGTTATATGTTTCAGCGTTAAAGTATGCTGGGGTTGACTTAAATCAAGTGGAATTGCTTGAAAAGCCGTATGAATATCGATTGAATGACCAACAAAAGAAAATGTGTCAAACATGGTATCATCAACAAAGTAAAAAAGAACATGCAAACAACGAAAATACTATATTAAAATTGGATGATGTTTGCTTTAGTTATGATGGTATTAAAAATAATGTTGATCACATCAGTTTAGATATTCATGCAAATGAAATGATTAGTATCGTTGGTAAAAATGGTGCGGGAAAATCTACATTAAGTAAATGTATTGTCGGTTTTGAAAAAATTGATTCGGGTGCTATTTACTTTGATGGACAAGATATCAAAGATTGGTCCATTAAAGAAAAGGGTCAAGTAATTGGTTATGTACTTCAAAATCCTAATCAAATGATTAGTAAAACAATGATTTATGATGAAGTGGCATTGGGACTTGTTCAACTTGGCTTAGATGAAGCAACGATTAAAGAAAGAGTCTATGAAACATTAAAGATTTGTGGACTTTATGCGTACCGCAATTGGCCTATATCTGCGTTAAGTTATGGACAAAAGAAACGCGTAACCATTGCTTCGATTTTAGCTTTACGCCCTAAAGTATTAATATTAGATGAACCAACTGCAGGACAGGATTATCACCATTACAGTGATATTATGGGATTCTTAAAAGAATTAAATAATCAAGGTATTACCATTGTTTTAATTACTCACGATATGCACTTAATGTTGGAGTATACACCGCGATGTATTGTTATTACTGATGGTAAAATACTAGGTGATACAAAGAGTAGCATCGTTTTAA
>CALCFG010000153.1 GCA_937900565.1 uncultured Erysipelotrichaceae bacterium | reverse complement strand
CCGAAGATGTATTAAGGCAACGTGAAGAGGCATTAGCAGAACAATTGGCTGCTATGAAGAAACGTAAGCGTAAATTTGTGGACACATTGCAATTTGAAATGAGTATCCAAGCTGAGGATTTAGTAAATTACGTACCGGCATTTGGTTACGAAATGGGACCAGCATCTAAAAAGCAACTTGAGACTTTGGAAAAGTTTGGCATATTTACCGATGAAATTGAAAACGCTGGAAAAGCACAATTGTTATTGGATAGATTAATTAAACGAAGCAAAGAAGGGCTAACTACTCCAAAACAAATTCGATTCTTAGAACAAAAAGGATTTGTTCATGTAGGTACGTGGCAGTTTGAAGATGCGAAAAAGTTAATTAATCGTATTGCAGCAAACCATTGGATGGTGCCTTTCGATATCAATACTGAAACATATAAACCAGGAAGGTAATTATGAATGAGAATAATCTAATTGAAATATTAAATTGCATTGATCCATCGTCTTGTGATTACACTACCTGGACTATGGTAGGAATGGCGCTCAAGCATGAAGGATACAGCGCGATTGACTGGGATAACTGGTCATCGCGCGATTCTTCGCGTTATCATCCCGGAGAATGTGAACGTAAGTGGGCTACATTTGAAGGCAGTGCAAATCCTGTAACTGGTGGCACCATTGTTGAATTAGCAAAAGAGCGTGGATGGTCACCGGTTGGCCAAGGATTAGGCAAAGCCCTTGAATGGGATGATTACATTACGGACGATCATGTAGTAGTGGATACTACTTGGATTGAAGGAAAAGAAATTCAAGAGCCAAATCGTTGGAATCCTAAGCAAGAATTAATTAAATACTTAGAAGCGCTATTTGAAGCTGGCGAGAATGTTGGTTACGTTGTCAATTCCTACGAAAACGATAAAGGAAAGTTTATTCCTGGTGGCAAAGGTAATTGGGATAGAACTGCTGGTGATTTAATCGAAAAGCTATCAAAATGCAAAGATATACGCGAAGTAATTGGCGATTACAACGATTTAGCTGGGGCGTGGATACGATTTAATCCATTGGATGGCACTGGTATCAAAAATGATAATGTAACGGACTTTAGATATGCATTGGTAGAAAGCGATTCACTTGAATTAGACAAGCAAAACGCTTTGATTCGTGAACTTGAATTACCAGTAGCAGCATTAGTTTACAGCGGTAAAAAGAGTGTTCATGCAATCGTCCATGTAGACGCGAGCAACTACCAAGAGTACAAAAAGCGCGTTGAATTCTTATATCAAATTTGTGCTAAAAATGGACTTCAATTAGATACTCAAAACAAAAACCCATCGCGTTTATCACGTATGCCTGGTGTTATTAGAAATGGGAACAAGCAATTTCTAATCGATACCAACATCGGTAAGAAAGATTGGAACGAATGGAAAGAGTGGATTGAATCGGTAAATGATGATTTACCTGATCCAGAGTCTTTGGCTTCTGAATGGGATAACATGCCAAAGCTTGCAGAACCATTGATTGAAGGAGTGCTAAGGCAAGGGCACAAGATGTTGATTGCTGGTCCGAGCAAGGCTGGTAAATCATTTGCGTTAATCGAAATGTGCATAGCTATTGCAGAAGGCAAAAAGTGGATGGGATGGCAGTGCACGCAAGGAAAAGTGCTTTATGTCAATTTAGAGTTGGATAGAGCGTCATGTTTACATCGTTTTAAGGATGTTTACGAAAGCAGTGGCCTAAAAGCGGCAAATTTGGCGAATATCGACATTTGGAACTTGCGTGGTAAATCTATACCGATGGATAAATTAGCGCCGAAATTGATACGCAGAGCCCACAAAAAAGGGTATATCGCAGTAGTTATCGACCCAATTTACAAAGTAATTACTGGTGATGAGAACAGTGCAGACCAAATGGCTAACTTCTGCAATCAATTTGACAAGGTATGTAATGAATTGAACGTTTCGGTAATCTACTGTCACCATCACTCAAAAGGTGCACAAGGCGGCAAAAAAAGCATGGATAGAGCAAGTGGGAGCGGTGTATTTGCACGTGATCCGGATGCGCTATTGGATCTTATTGAATTGGAGCTTAAAGAAAGCGAAAAGAACAGAATCATAGATTCGATAGTTTGTAATTACTACCGCAATGTATTGGATGCAGCAGGTTTCAATGACGCATATAACAGTGGTCAATTGGACAGTGTGGCCATGATGCGTGAATGTGCTTTATTAAATTTAACTGAAGCGCAATTTGAAAGTGTGGAAGAACAAGTTGAAGCATTACGTGCCAAATCAGTATCGATGAGTGCATGGCGCATTGAAGGCACGCTTCGAGAGTTCCCAAAATTCGAACCTATCAATTTATGGTTTGATTATCCAGTGCACAAAATCGATAGTACTGGTGCGTTGAAAAATATTGATCCAGATATGTCAGCTAGTCCGTTCCAACGTTACGAGAAAAAAGAAAAAAAGGCCAAACCTACTCGCTTAGACAAATTTGAAAAAGCATTCAATGAAATTGAGTTGGAAGGCCGTGAAGTGAGTGTGAAAGAGTTATCGGAACGCATGGAAATTAAAGCTAAAACTATTAATGAATGGCTTGGAGATACTGAAAGAGCTGATGAAGATATTAAAGAAAAATATAAGAAATTTTTAGGTCAAGATAAGAAAAACTACATTAAAAGAGTTGATGGCGATTAGTAGCGATATCGCTATATCGCTATATGGCGAGCGATGACCTATATATACTACGTATATATATAGTTATCGCCGTCGCTATGCTATGGCTATGTACGATGTACCATGGGGCATGGAATTTTGCCCCCATGGATACATACGACACATAGCTATACCAAAGCATCCCCAACCCCTACAGAAGAAAAAAAGAAGGTGATAATAATGAATTTTTTTATGGCAATGATTCCACCAACCGTTACCCAGCAAGAGCACAAGGTAAAAGTGATTGGTGGCAAGCCTAAATTTTATGAACCAACAGAATTAGCAAACGCTAGGCAGAAGCTACGTGATCATTTAGCTAAGCATGTTCCAGATCAACCGTTTGGTGGTGGAGTGGAATTACAAGTGAAGTGGTTATTCTATACGAAAAGTGAAAGCAAAGATGGTACGTATCGAACCACAAAGCCGGATACAGACAATCTTCAAAAAATGTTAAAGGATGAAATGACTAAGCTTGGGTTCTGGAAAGATGACGCGCAAGTGTGTTGCGAACATATTGAAAAGTTTTGGTCGGCTATTCCTGGTATCTTCATAAAAATTGAAAGCATATGAAAATAGTGGAAGTTTATAAACGGCTAAAGAATCTTTATGAGGTCAAGGATGTAGAAGATATCTATTTAGCAGGTAAGCAGATGTCGCATTGTCATTTAGAACCAATTGACAGTGATTTGTTAGAACTGATACTAACAATGCTAAACAGATTTATTGCACGTCCTGTACGTGATGGTAAATGCCCTCGATGTGGCAATGCAATTAAAAGTGAAGATTCAAAGTACTGTGACATGTGTGCACAAAAGATTTATTGGAGGGATGATTATGGAGAATAAAGATAAGCCAATGCTTGTTAAAAATATTGTCAGAAAGTTGAAAGAAAAAATGGGAGCATGCCCATCATGCGGATCAATAGTATTTGACTGTGATGAGCGTTGCTGGAATTGCTACCAGGCAATAACGTTTGAGGAAAAGAATAGTGAAAGTAACAATCGTTTATAAAGATGAATTTAGCAGAGAAAGTTATAAGACTTTCAACAACGTT
>CALCFG010000152.1 GCA_937900565.1 uncultured Erysipelotrichaceae bacterium | reverse complement strand
CCATGAAGTAATGGCTTTTTCTTTACCAAAGGATAGTAAGGTATCCTTTGCTTTGCATAGTTGCACGCGCATTGGTTTCGTTAAACGTGCATTATAGGCTTGCAATTGTTCGTCATTAATTTGGCTAAAGTCTAAAAATTGCAACGCATCATGCAAAAAGGTTCCATATTCTAATGCACCATGACTATCTTTTAGTAAATCTTCAGATAAAATATCATGTTCACTGGCTGTTTTAATCGTTAAATTTAATGGTTTAGCATGATAATGAATGATAGGATAACCTTTCATTGATTGAAGTGTATTGGTCAATGGGGTTAATGGTTGGAATAATCGTTTTAATTGAAATAGATTATTAGTTATGCAAGTGCTTAAAATATCATACGTAAACCCTTTACGTAAGTAGATATCGGATAGTTGGTATGGGTGCACATCCGGTACATCCTTGAGCATATCGACGATTAACAACTTTTCTTTTGCGCGTGTAATGGCAACGTAGAGCAAACGTAAGCGTTCCGCTAAATCTTGTGCTTGATTGGTAATATCATTATAGGTATAAACCAAACTTGAATGGGTTAATCGTGTGGGTAAATACAAAGCTTTTAAACCAACGTTGAATTGATTGTCCCAATTGATCAATGATTTATTTTCTGGATTTGAATTGGATGAATCACTCCATAAAATAACACAAGGGAATTGTAATCCTTTGGATTGGTGAATGGTCATTACCGTCACGACATCATCATCTTTACCAACAGATAATATTTCACTACTATCTTGATCCAATGACTTATCCAATAATTGTAATACTTGTGGGATAGTAGTAATGTTATTGGTAACTAATGATTGCATTAAATAATCCACATTAAACCTATCTTCCCGAGTTAAGCGTTGATAGATTGATTTAAAACATAAGCATTGGGATAGCAACGAAGAAATACCTTTATTTTGAAAAGTTTTGCATTGATGGATAAATGCTTTTAATTCATCATAATCTTGGATGACTTTGGCATTGGAATTTACTTTATGATCATATAAATCTTGTACACTGTAAAGATAATAAGGGGAAGCCAAAACTGTATAAAGCGCAAGTTGATCATTGAAATCGAGCATTAAGGCAAACATTGCGCGCAATGTTTGAATGAATGCATTGCCGGAAAAACCACTTTTTAAATCCATTTTATATGGGATATTGAGTTGATCAAAAGTTTCTTTTAAATAGTGCATTGCACCATGTGAACGTACTAAAATACAATAATCTTTATAATGAGTAAATGGACTATTATTGCGATATTGTTGAATTAGTCCGGCAATGCATTCTGCTTTATTTTGATTACTATTGGTCAAATTTAACGCTTTAAAAGCATCGCTATCCATTCCATAAAATTCAATTGGTTGATAGCTATCTTTTTGATTTTGTGTACCTGGAGAAACAATATCTTGATTTAAGTATTGATTGTTTGGTAATCCAATATTTAGCAATTGAGTAAATAAATGATTGGTAAAATCAATGATTGATGCACTGGAACGGTAATTTTCTTCCAATACAATCAATTCATTGGCGTTATCTTCCATTAATGATTTCATTAATTCAGGTGAGGCTTGACGGAAACGATAAATGGATTGTTTTACATCTCCAACACGGAAGATATTTTTGCCATTGCAAATATGTTCAATAATGGCATTTTGGCGAATGGAAGTATCTTGAAATTCATCCACACAGATTTCTTGATAATAATTTTGATAATAGGTAGCAACACTTGGGTTTTCATCCAATATTTTAAATGCAAAATATTCCATATCATTAAAGTCAATTCCATTGGCTTTTTCTTTAACTTGGTTAAAGTAAGTATAATATGCGAGCAATGCATTGCTTAAGTCATTAGCCAATATATGCAATTGATTCATATCATTAATTAAGGCACTGGGTGCAGTGCTATTGATTAGATTGTCCATTAATTGATTGAATGCTTTTAGGCGTTGTTTTTCTATTAAGTTAGCTGGGTCTTTGGGAATACTTAAATTCCCGGGATATGTATAGCGATATAAGTTCTCAACTTGTTCATAGTCCTTATCATTAACTGCCGTTTCTATGGAATTTAAGTATTCCGTTAATGCATCCATTTTTGCTTTATTTTTAGTAAAGTAGTTTTCACTGACGCCATTATGGATTTGTTTTAAGTTACTTTTTAATAAGGGTAAATAATGGTCAAAAATGGATGCATATTTATTTAGTGTGGCTGAATCCAATTGAGCTAAGGATTGGATGGTTGGGTAACTTGATGCAATATCCTTTATGGATTGGATTGGATTGCATTGATTGTTGGCTTGGTCTAATAAGGATGTTAGTGTTTGTTGAAAACTATCATAAGTGCAGGGCTTATTACTGAAATAAGTGGTTAAGTGGTTTAATTGGTCAGTGGTTAAACTTATTAATGTTAAGTTAAATGCTTCGTTTTTAAGTTGTTTTAAAGCAACATCGCTAAACAAACGATTGGCCCGTTGTTGGTCAAAACCAATTAAGTAACCATACTTTTTAATAATATTTAAACAGAATGAGTGGATCGTTGAGATTTGCGCTTCTTGCAATAGTGTTAATTGGTGATCAATGCGATGACTATCGCTTTGGTTATCAAGTTTGGCTTTAAGTAAGCGTTGATAGACACGATCTTTCATTTCACTGGCCGCAGCTGCAGTAAATGTTAAGGCAAGGATGCGGTTTAGATCTATTTTATCTTTTAAACATCGTTTAACTATCCGTTCCGTTAACACTGCTGTTTTTCCAGCTCCTGCAGAAGCCGATACAATAATGGGATGATCTTTATGCTCGATGCAAGCTTGTTGTTGTTTACTCCATTTCATCATCACTGACCTCCGTTTCAAATGGGGAAGGAATTAATGCTTCTTTATCTTTGCCACTTCCTTTATAGTGACAGATGCATTGAAATTGACAGAATGTACAGGCGTCTTTATCGGGATTTATATCAAAGGAAAGTGTCGTTAATTGTTCGTATAGTTTTTCATAGATAGGTTCTACCAATGCTAAAAGATCGTCATTGCAAATGGATTTTCGGGAAATCTTTTCATTGATATAACCTTTATATGCATACTTAGGGATATTCACTTCATCCAATGGTTGTACGCTGGATTTTTTAGCACCTAATTTATATGGGTTATATTTATCATTGGTTAAAAAGAAGTTTAAATATTTTAAGTCTTTTAATTGGGATATACGTTGCTTATCCAATAAGTAAGCATAGGTAATGAGTTGCAATTGCACCCCTTGGCATATCTTATCAATGGATAAGGTGTGATTACTGGATTTATAATCAATGATACTAAAATAGCCTTGGTTATTTTCGTCGATACGATCGACAATGGCTTTCATCATAAATGGACCAAGCGGTGCATTGATGACATATTCGCCATCCACTTGGTGCATTAATGAATCATCGTTGTCTAATTGTGTCCAAACATTTGTAATGGTTTCGTTTAATCGTTTCATTAAAACATTCAATTCATTTTCTCTTTGGGTAAATAAAGGCGTTAATTGTGTATGATATTGCGCCAAGGTGTGTTCAATAACCGATTCTTTTGATTGGTCTTGATGGATAAATAATTGATGTAAAACACCATGAACAATGGAACCTATGGAATTAATGGCAAATAAATCTTGGGGAGGGTAAAGCTTTAAAATGTTTTTCAAAAAGTATTGGAAAGCACAATGACGATACATTTCTAAGGAAGATACAGATCCATTAATGATGCCATTGGGGGCGACGATACATTTTTGATTGGTTAAGTGTGTATCCATGATTGGATAGTCCACTTGATGCAATGCAGGGACTTTAATGATTTCCTTTTTATTAATAAATAAAGGATATTCATTGGCTTTACCATCGAAATTATTTTGACTTAAGGCTATGGTGATGTGTTGTCCACTATTAAAAATCCACTTTAAATTGGTTGTGGTTAACTCTTGGCGATACGTGGCACTTGGGTAATTGCTGTTACGAATAAATGTTTCATCAAATAACCCATTCATGGCTTTAAATCCAGGATAGTTTTGATTATTTAATCCAACGATAAAACTATATTTGCGTGGACTAACGGGTGCATCCATTGATGTAATGAGTAAGGAATCAATCGGTAATGATACATTATAAGAAGATAATTGATTTAATTGATAGATAAAGAATTGATAACCGGATTCTGTTTCGATATCTTCGCTAATGATGGCTAAAATATTGGCAATTTTAGTAGCTAAATCATAACATGATTCTTTCTTAACTAAATAATCTATGACGGCAACAATTCGTTGGTAATTGGATGTATAAGTATTTGCTAATTGATGATGATAACACTCAATTAGCAATTGATAAGTTTGATTAAAATTTTCCACATCACCCTTTTGAAACAAATCACTTGGCATTAACGGTATTTGATGATCGTCTTTATAGTAGTGACCATATTGGATTAATTGATGGATATTGTCAAAATCACAACGATATCCTGATAATAATAATTGAATAAAGTTTGGTAAACTCGAATCATTTAGAAATGTTAAGTAGTGATTAATTAATTGTTGGTAATAGGCAATATGATCATCAATAGTTACAGTTGAAGGGATAGAGAAAGACGATAACACGGTTGCAATGGATGTTTGATATGAGGAATCGGCGCTAATGATTAACACATCATTAACATTTAATTGATTGGTAATAATTGTTTGAGCAATGTGCATAATGCTTTCATTTAAGTTTAATGACTCAATAAACGTTGGTTTTGGGGGAGTAGTATTAGTTATTAAATTAATATGGTGTTCTTGAGCGAAACGTGCACATAGCAAGGAATCGTAATTAAATAGTTGAAATTCTGTGTCGTTTAAATTAAAGGATTTATAGTCACTAATGTAGCGCTTATGATTCATTTCAATTAATAATGCTTTTAGTTGATTGTTTAAACTGTTGGAATTATCTAATGTTGTTAAATCAACGTTAAACTGTTGGCAATCACATAAAAAATTAAACACATTTTTTGCAAATTCAGGTGATTCACATTGATCTTTTAATGGTCCAAATAAATCTTTTTTTGC
>CALCFG010000151.1 GCA_937900565.1 uncultured Erysipelotrichaceae bacterium | reverse complement strand
CAAAAGGTATGGACTTGGAAGCAATGATAAATAATACGAATCAATTTTATTATCAAAACAATTTAGCGTGGGTTGTTAAATATCCTACCCCAATTCATGTTATGCAAACTCAAGGCAATTTCATTACAAAAGCTGTATATAACACACCTTCATGTTGCGATTACATTGGATTTAGAAAAGGCCATGGATTTATTTTTGAAGCCAAAACAACCCAAAATAAAAGTCGTTTTTATATCAATCAAATTGCACCCCATCAACTACTACATCTTCACGATGCCTTAAATCAAGGATGCAGTGCATTTATTATTGTATATTTTAAAATTCATCAAAAAGCCTATTTTCTTGATGCCGCCCACTTGTTGAACTCTATTCAAAACGGGGTAAAAAGTTATACAATAGAACAATTCAATCAAGCCCATTGTTTGATTGAATCCAAGAATATTCAATGTCCTTTGGATTATCTTAGTTTTATCATGTAATTATTTTAAGGAGATAATATGAGTAATAAAGTCCCATCATATAACCATGGAACCGTTACAAAGAAAAGTCCTGTTAAGCGCAGACGTAAACGCAAACCAAATTATAAAAACATCGCTGCATTAATTTGTAGCATTATTTTAGGTGTCGGATTAATTGGTTGCATCGGGATGGCATTTTTTGTAAGTAAAGTGTATTCTCAAGCACCCCAATTACAATTAACGGATTTCATTAGTGAACAAAGCAGTCAAATTATGGATAAAGATGGCAACATCATCGCAGATGTCGGTCAACAAATTCGTACCAACGTATCCTATGAGCAAATGCCAACTTCCCTAATTGATGCATTTATCGCTGTCGAAGACTCACGTTTTTTTGAACACAATGGATTTGATATGTCGCGCTTCATTAAAGCCATGTTAAATAATATTAAATCAATGAGTTTTTCCCAAGGTGGATCAACGTTAACAATGCAATTGTTAAAGAAAACATATTTTGAAGACGATGCGACGGGTACGCAAGCTGATCGAAGTGGTATGGGTGGAATTGAACGTAAGATGGCAGAAATCTTATTGGCACCTAAACTGACCAAAATAACCGATAAAAAGACTGTATTTGAATTATATGTTAATAAGATTTTTTATGGTGGTAACAACAATATACGTGGGGTTCAACAAGCAGCGCAATACTATTTTAATAAAGATGTATCACAATTGAATTTAAGTGAATCAGCAATGCTTGCCGGTGTAGTCAACGCACCCAATGCATATAACCCATTCAATAATTTAAAACTTGCCACAGAACGTCGTAATATTGTGTTATATCAAATGTATAATCACGGTTATATTACAAAGCAAGAATATAACTTAGCAAAAACGATAAAGGTCGAAGACCTATTGGTTGCTCAAGATGATCCTAGTCGTAAAAACAGTGGTGATAAATATGCGTATCAAGCCTACATTGATACAGTTATCAATGAGGCGACTGCTCTAACAGGAAGGGACCCTACCACAACTGCGATGCGTATTTATACCTGCATGGATCCAAAGATTCAAAGTTTTATGGATAATGTACAGGATGGTACCATTGTGTCATTTCCAGATGAATTAATGGAAATCGGTATCGTTTCAATGAATAATTCAACTGGCGAAATTGTTGCCATTGCAGGTGGAAGAAATTATGCAAGTGGCGGATCATTATTATTAAACCATGCAACCGATCAATACAAACAACCTGGATCAAGTATAAAAACACTATTATCTTATCCATTAGCATTCCAATACTTAGGTTGGTCTACTTCTCATGTTGTCGTAGACCGTCCATTAAATTACGCGGGAACTGATTTTATTATTAAAAATGCAAATGGGCAATATGCAGGTCAAGTACGATTGGTCGATGCCATCGGTAATTCCTTAAATACCCCGGCCATAGCCACATTGCAAGAATTAATTGACAAATTAGGAACGCAAAAGATTATAGATTACTTAAACGCCATCGGATTAAGTAAAATTAACAATGAAACGTTTGATATCCAATCCGCTATCGGTGGTAGCAATACCATCGTTTCTGTTGAAGAAATGGCGGGTGCGCACTCCATGATTTTAAATAATGGCGTTTATATTAAACCACATACCATTACCCGAATTGAATTTATGGATAATGATGGTGTCGTTACTCCAGAATATACTCAAGATCAAGTACTTGAGCCAGGCGCTGCTTATTTAACTGCGTTGATGGAATATCAAGCCGTTAATGGTCCATATGCCAACTACATGCAAATATGTAAGAAAAATTATCAAACTTTCGGTAAAACAGGTACCAGTGATTGGGGTACATATGGATTGGAATATAACATCCCACAAGGTGCTGTTAAGGATCGTTGGATGGCTATGAGCACTACTGACTTTACTAATGTTGTTTGGCTAGGCTATGAAAAAGCAATCAAAGATAAAGAAACATATTTTACCTCCAGTAAAAGTTCACTCAATATTACTGGTAATGTAATGAGTAAATTGTTAGACGAGTTATCAAGCGTTTATGGAGCACCATCAGATATTCAACGTACCGATGATGTAGTTGATATCACGCATATTTTAGGTACTTTCCCATATGCTAGCCCGATTGAACAAATGGACCCTACCTTCATTACGACAGGACAAATTCTCAAAGAAAACTATGAGTTGGTAGACCCGAATACTCAAGAATTAGCAGAATTGAATGAATTTAGTTTCAATATTAATGATGAGGGGCACATGAGTTTATCATGGACACCTTATCCAAATGCTGAGCAATTAACTGTTGCGGAACAACATATAGATCTAAGCTTATCAGTTGGTGATAAATATGTGGAAGCATACGGCCAACGCCTATTTGATTATTCATGGATATTTGGCCCTGTTCGTTATAAAGCATTCATCAAACAAGGGGATTCCATTGTTCAAGAGATAATATCCGAAACAGAGGGTAGCGATGCTGACTTAACTGTAGGTGATGGTGATTATGAAGTGTGTGGCTTCTATACATTTGAAAACCTTGGAACAACAAGTAATCAAATTTGCCAAGGTTTCTCTTACCATCACAAAGAGGAAGAACCAGAAACAACGCCGACACCTACTCCAACTCCAACAGCTACCCCAGAATCTACATCAACACCAACTGCTGATTCTAGTACAACAGCAGAACCAACGCAAAGTGCTGAAACAACTGAATCGCCAGAAGGTGATAAAGATAAAAAAGATTAATCCTGAAAATAACGGTTACCATTCACTCATAGTAATCGTTATTTTTATTTTACGTTGCCAATAGTGTATACTTAGTGACATGTTAATGAAAGATATTATTATTCAATGTAAGAAATATTATGAAGCACAGGATGGAGTTTCATATTTAAATTTTGTAGATACTCATGTCTATGATTTTGCTGACCCTTTGGATTATTATGGGCATCGGGCAAATGCTTTGATTATGTTACATCAATATGATGAAGCCATTGCTGCCTGTCAAACTGCATTAACCCTTCATCCAAATAATGCGAAAAGTTACAGCAACGTTGCACTTGTTTACAGTACATTAGCTAACTATTCAAAAGCAACGCCATATGCATTAAAAGCTTATCAAATGGATCGCAATAGCATTGAAAACCAAATACTATTAGCTACTTGTCATTATAATGAAAAACACTACGATAAAGCACTTCCATTATTCGAACAATTGCAAGCAACCGACACCTTTGATCATTATGAATGTGAATTAGGCGTCTGTTATTATTATTTAGATAATGCAACTTTAGCTAATCATTATTTAACCATAGCTTTTCAAATGCAAACTTTATTGCAACATGAATTAAAAATCTATTATCAAAATTGCATCGATTTAGCACAATATGATCAAGCTTATGATGTATTGGATGCATTATTAAGCTTTGACCCTTCACAAATTGAGTGGATATACTATCATGAATTGCACTTATTAGTGCAAATTTTACGTGATTTTAAAACTGCTCGCAAGCGAATACGAAACATTGAAAAAGTTAACGCTCACTTATATAACTATTGCAAAGCGCAGAAGACATTCATGTCCATTGTCAATGGTCGCTACCATGATGCAACCAATCACTATAACGCTATTAAAAGTGATGAAGGATTTGAAAACTTTTATCATTTCGTATCTGGCTTGTTTTATTTACTTGTGAATAACAAGCCAAAAATAGCAATTCAGCACTTTTTAAAAATTGAAAACATCTTTGAAGAAGACATGGCTACATTAGGGCTATTTCAATGTTACTTACAGTTGGAACAATATTCAAAAGCCGAAAAATTTATAGATAAAGCATTAACATATAACCAATACAATAAGGCTTTTATTTCAGGCAAAAAAATATTTGATACCTATTATCAAGATGTTTCTACACAAACAAAAAAAGAATCAAAATAAATTCACTTTGATTCTTTTTTATTATAGTATCGACAAAATGATTGAAATGGACAATCGTGACAGTCTGGCGACTGCGCTTTACACTTATACCTTCCCCAGAAGATAAAAGTATGATGGCCTTGAATCCATAATTCCTTGGAAATTTTTCGTTTAAGTTTTTGTTCGATTACTTCCACATTATCATTTTCTTTGGCTAACCGTAACCGTTTAGCAACACGTGTTACGTGTGTATCAACAGCAAAACTTGGTATATTAAAACATACACTTAAGATAACATTCGCACTTTTTCTACCTACCCCTGGTAGACATGTTAATTGTCGTATTGTTTGAGGCATAATACCATTATATTTACTTTCCAATGTTTCAGCCAAACCAACAATCATTTTAGCTTTGTTTTTATATAAACCTAAACGGGCAATATAAGGTTCAATTTGTTGTGGTGTTGCTTTAGACATGGCGTAACTATTTGGATAATCCGCAAATAATTTCGGTGTAACTTTATTCACTGCAGCATCGGTTGTTTGAGCAGATAAAACTACCGCAACAGCTAATTGAAATGGATTATCATGTAACAATTCACAATGAGCATTTGGATAAAATTTTGCCATCTCATCAATGATCCAATCGTAACGTTTCATGGTTTACACTTTTTTCCAATTGACACAAATTGCATTAACGTA
>CALCFG010000150.1 GCA_937900565.1 uncultured Erysipelotrichaceae bacterium | reverse complement strand
TAAAGAACATAATATGACTTATGTTACTTTCTTAGGCGTAATGGCCAATCCTTACCCAATCGTGAAACATTGTGATCTTTATGTATTAAGCAGTAAGTTTGAAGGGTTTGCAACGATTGTTAATGAATCCTTTATTTGTGGAACGCCAGTATTAAGTACCCATGTATCGGGTATCGTGGAACAAATTGATAATCCGGACTATGGATGGATCGTTGAAAATAATCAACAAGCATTGAATCTTGGATTATATAGAGCTTTAAGTAAGCCAAAACGTTTAAAAGAAATGAAAGTTGCATTAAGCAATTACACTTATCCAAATGAATATAATTTGCAACAATTTGAAAGGTTATTCCATGGCGAACTTAAAAAATAAATTGATGAATATTCTTCCGTGGATTTTCCTAGGTATTGGTTTATATATCATTTATACTCAATTTGCTCATTATGCTAAAGCGGTTCCGTTAGCTGGGGATGATTGGGGATATGCTTACAATGGTGCCAATGGAAATCCATTACAACTTGCATTTGATATGTATTTTAGTTGGAGTGGGCGCTTCTTTGCGGAATTGTGGGGGTTTGCAGTTGCTAAAAATAAGCAATTATTATTTGTGGGTGTTTCATTGTTAACGATTATTACTTTTGGTAAGAAAGAGCATATGATTGTTAATCTTTGCATTCTTTTCTTTGGTATTTTTTCAGTTTCCACTACACTTCGATTGGAAACGTATGCATGGATCATGGGGAGTACTTATGTGACGGCATTACTGGCATTACTGTTACATTTTTTATGCTTAAAGCAATTGATATTTACGAATAAATATCAATGGGTATGGTTAATTGTTTCAAGTATTTCTTGTTTCTTTACTGGGTTAGCAATGGAAAATGCAGCAGCAGTTTGCTTAATCAGTAATATTGTAGCTTTTATTTATTTGATTTATCTTAAGGATAAATCAAAAAGTAAAATGCTATTAATACCTTTAATTATTTCTTTAATCGCAATTATTATACTCAGAGCTTCACCTGGAGCAAGCTATCGCTTGACGGTAGATAATGTGGAATTTAATCAATTATCATTATTAGCTAAAATTAGTATAAATTGGCCAAATTTTCTTTATTATACATTTTTTGATTCCCCATGGATTATTCTTTTGATGCATGGTTTATTGATGCTGATATGTGTTGAAAAAGCAATAAAAAGCAAAAGTAAGTGGGATTGGTTGAGTGCAATTTATTATCTATTGGGAATGGGAATTACGCTAAGTAACAACATTTATAATGCAACCAATATTAACTTTTTTAAGATGTTTTATGATGTATTGTATTCGCGCAGTGCAATGGTAATTGTTACTTTATATTACATAGGATTTGTTGCATTAAGTACGTATCATTTTTTACATTTTAAGAATCACCAATTGGGAATAATGGCTTTATTTACATTATTAATGGCTGGAATTGCCAA
>CALCFG010000149.1 GCA_937900565.1 uncultured Erysipelotrichaceae bacterium | reverse complement strand
AGCAATGGGCATATATTTGCCTGTAATTTCACGCATTTTCTTTAGGATATAATGTTCACCCGAAACACAATCTAAACCTTTAACACCTGAAGCTCCGTGAAATTGCAAATAGATACCATCAATTTCGTTAACCACTTCCCTTAATTTAGTAAGCATAGTATCCACAATGAAATTAAATGTATCTAAAGCTATCATTCCATTCGGACTAATAACGGCACTGATACTATTAACTATTTCGATGTTGGCATCTTCAAAGATATCTTTTACATTCATTGAATTAATGCATTCTTCATTAAAGCGAAAATGAAAATCATCATTATTCACAATGTGACGAATGTGTTCATTGCATTCCGCACTAAATTTAGCAACAAATACTTTCATGTTTTATTCTCCTTGTTATTCAATGTATTAATTGTAAAGGATAATGTAAAGTGAATAAAATGATTAATTACCTAACAAAAAGGAAGTGGTTTAAACACTCCCTTTGATTAATTATTAAATTGTGTGGGTAAATTAAAACCGCACTTTTCATTTAATATATTACGTAATTTCAAAATGCCTTTATTGTTTAAAGCGGAAACTTGAACCAATTGATAAGGTGCAATACTCATCTTTTCTTGCAAAGCTTTCATTGTTTTAGCAAGTTCAGCTTGTTTGCATTTATCAATCTTATTTAAACAGTAAATAATATTGAAATGATAATATTTTAAATACTCTTGCATTTCCACATCATCTTGTGTAGGCCCAACTTTTGCATCCAACATCATGACCACACCCACAATATTATCTCGCTTAAAGTAAGCACTCATTAAATCATCGTAAGCTATCATTTCATCACGATTACGTTTTGCATAACCATACCCAGGAACATCAACAAAGCGAGTCATTTCATCAATTTGATAAAAATTAATACATCGCGTTTTTCCTGGAGTTTTCCCAACAAAAGCCAAATTTTTACGATTTAATAAAGCATTAATAATGCTACTTTTACCAATATTACTTTTACCAACGAAGACCAACTCTTTGCTATTTAAATCAAGCAATTGACTGGGTTGATACGCAGAAATTAATAATTTGGCCTCCATTTAAACTAATGCCTCTTTTAAAACATCTTGGATTGTAACACATGGAACGAATGTCATATCCTTTTTAACTTCAGTCGGAATATCTTCGATGTCTTTGACATTTTCCTTTGGAATAAAAATCCTTAAGATGCCACAACTATGGGCAGCCATACTCTTTTCTTTTAAACCACCAATTGGTAAAACATTACCACGTAAAGTAATTTCTCCGGTCATGGCAATATTGCTATCCACTGGTTTACCAGTTAAGGCACTAATCAATGCAGTAGTCATTGTTACCCCAGCACTTGGACCATCTTTAGGTACTGCACCTTCCGGTACATGAATTTGAATGTCATGTTTTTCAAACCATTGACTATCAATTCCATATTGTTTGGCATGGGATTTTACATAACCTAAAGCAATTTGGGTACTTTCTTTCATGACATCACCCAATTGACCAGTTACAACTAATTTACCACTACCTTCATAGGTTGTGACTTCAATGGAAAGAATATCCCCACCAAATTGAGTATAAGCTAAGCCAGTAACAACACCGATTTGATCCTTTTTTTCTTTTTTACCATAATCAAAGATTTCTTTACCTAGCCATTGATTGATTAATTTCTTGGTTATCGTAACACTTTTCTTATTACCCTTTAAAATTTCTAAAACACTTTTACGTGCCAATGTGCCAATAGTTCGTTCCAATTGACGCACACCTGCTTCACGTGTGTAATAGCGAATAAGGTACGTAACCATATCATCACTCAATTTGAATTGACTTGATTTTAGGCCATTTACTTTCATTTCTTTGGCAATTAGATGATTGTGGGCAATATGACATTTATCCACTTCTGTATAACTACTTAATTCAATAATTTCTAAACGATCTTTTAGAGGTTCTGGGATATTTTCTAAGTAATTTGCAGTGGCAATAAATAAGACTTTACTTAAATCATATGGTTCTTCCAAGTAGTGGTCAGAGAAAGCAGTGTTTTGTTCTGGATCCAATACTTCAAGCATCGCACTGCTAGGATCCCCCTTATAGTCATAGCCTAATTTATCAATTTCATCAATCAAGAATACTGGATTAACAACGCCTGCTTTTTTCATTGATTGAATGATTCTTCCTGGCATACTGCCTAAATATGTACGGCGATGTCCGCGAATTTCAGCTTCATCTTTTACACCACCTACACTCATTTTAACAAACTTACGATCCAATGCATGTGCTACAGATTTTGCTAAGCTTGTTTTACCAACACCTGGCGGGCCAACTAAACAAAGAATTGGCGCATTTAAGGAATTGGTCATTTGTTTAACTGCAATGTATTCTAAAATACGTTCTTTTACTTTCTTTAATCCATAATGGTCAGCATCTAAACGTGCCTCAATTTCATTGATATCAGCATTATCAGTAGTTGTTTGCCACCATGGAACATTAAGTAACCAATCCAAATAAGAACGTATAACGCTACCTTCTTGGCTACCCATTGGTAACATTTCGAAATGGGCCAATTCATCCAAAGCACGTTGCTTAATATGAGCTGGATAGTTACCTTTTTCAATTTGCGCGCGAATATTATCACTGTCATCACTTACATTGGATACATCACCCAATTCTTCTTTAATCGCACGCAATTTTTCACGTAAGAAATATTCTTTTTGGCTGGCATCAATGTTTTCTTTAACTTTAGCATTTAACTTAGCTTCCATTTCAACCATTTCTTTATCGGCTTCAAGAATCATGACACATTGCATCAAACGATCATTTAAATCATCCATGGATAATAATTCTTGTTTTTTAGCAATGCTCATAGGGTAATATTGCCCAAATTGATCCGCCAATTCCGCACTGGTTAATCCAGAAGTTAATTTGCTTAAAATTTCATTGGTAAATTTACGATTGATTCCGGGTTTATCAAATGATGAAACAATTTTATTTGAAAGTGCCATCATTTTTACTTGATCACCATATAAATTTTCTTTAATTTGACATGTAGCAAGTAATGTACCATTGTTTAATTCAAAAGATTGTAAATTTGCTCTTTGTTGTCCCACAAAACTTACACGCGCAAAACTACCTTTATCATGAACCGCTTTAATGCGGCAAATGGTTCCTGTTTCATACAAGTCTTCAATTGCAGGGTCAACAACATTTATATCTTTTTGACAAACCAAAAAGACATTTCCATCAAAGTCACTTTGTGCTTTTTTTAATGCCGCCAATGACTGTGGCCTTCCAACTTCTATCACAATTGTTTGATTTGGAAATACGATTACACCGCGAGTTGCTATTAAAGGTAATACTGTAACATTATCCATAATTTCACCTTCTTTCTTAAAGTGTAAAATAAGACGTGAATCACGTCTTATTTTAGTTAATTACATGTTATTTAGTGCAATTTTGTTTTAAAGCTTCCAATGCCTTACGGCTAGTTAAGGAATCTTTAACTAAAACAACGCTAAGTTCTTCTTTTGCTTTATCAACTGAAATGTTTTTACTATTTGCGTAACCTTCAATTTCACTGTTGATTTCATCTTCACTAACATTAAGATCATTAGCTTTTGCATAAGCTCTTAAACCGAAAGTAACTAAGCAACGTTTTTTAGCTTCTTCAGCAAAACTTTCAACGAAAGATTCTACGCTATTATTAGTATATTTTAAGAACATATCCAAACTTAAACCTTGAGCGGCTAATTGTTGTGCATATTGTTGCGCAATTTGAGTACTTTCATCTTTAATTAATTGTTCAGGAACTTCCACTTCGATAGCTTCAATAAATTTTTCTAACATTTCATTTTCAGCCGTTGCTAATGCTTGGTTATGACGCGTATTAACCATATCTGTTTTAATTTTTTCTTTTAAGCTATCCAAAGTTGCTTGATCATTACCCATAACATCTTTAGCAAAATCATCATTGATTTCAGGTAATACAACTTTTTTAACTTCATTAACTGTAACGTGGAATACTACATTCGCACCTTTCAATTCTTCAGCATGGTAGTCTTCAGGGAATGTTAATTCCAAATCTTTTTCTCCGCCTTTGCTAACGCCAACTAATCCATCTTCAAAACCAGGAATGAAACTATTGCTACCTAATTTTAAATCATAGTTTTCAGCACTACCACCATCGAATAATTCACCATCTTTGCTTCCTGCATAATTGATGTTTACAACATCACCTAAAGCAGCTGGTTGGTCACTTTCAACTTCATCTGAGTAACGTTGTTGTAATGTTTCCAATTCAGCAGTGATATCTTCTTCTGTTACTTCTTTTTCATCAACATGGTAAACAACTTCACCTAAATCTTTTAAACTAGCTTCTGGTTCCACATTTACTTTGAATTCAATCGTACATGCATCTTCAGTTAATACTGGCATATTTTCAATGGCAGGACGACCAAATGTAATTAATTCTTTTTCTTCACATCCTTTTAAGTATGCATCATAAGCCACTAAATCCATTGCATCATACAATACAGATTGTGGATTGATCATTTTCTTCACCATTGCTTTAGGTGCTTGTCCTTTACGGAAACCTTTGACTTCTGCATTTTTGCATATTTTATTAAAGGCTTTTTCTTGCGCTTTCTTCCAAGCTTCTGCTTCGATTTCACAAGTTAATTTACCTTCAGTTGTTGAGATTAATTCCCAATTACTCATTTTAATTCTCCTTTTCAATTATAATTACACGGATAATAGTATAGCAAAAAAGCGACTTATTGCCTAATAAAAGACACGAAAAGCAACGAAGTTTTATACATTTTTGCGATTAATTGATTCAATCAATTGATTTAATCGATTTAAATACGTATTATTTTCCACATTTACTGCTTTTATCGCCGTTAAAAACACTTGATTCAATACCAAGGCATAATCACTAACACCGACAACTTGAATGGGAAACAAATGAATCAAGCAATCAAATACCATTTGTTTAACTAATTGATTAAAACTAGGATTATCATCCACTATAGAGTCAATGTATCGATCAAAGGAAGTCATCACTTGATTATCTTGTAAATAATCTACTACTTCATTTAAGTTAAATGACAATAAATTCCCATTTAATTTAAATTCATAAATCCCATCAATGACTTGATCTTTTAATACATGCACTAATCCTACTTTAACTTCTTGATCCACACTATCACTCAGTAACGCCTGTTGAATCAAATGGATATAAAGACGTGCATTGGATACATTTAAAGATTCAACAGCTTGTGCTTGTTGATCATAACTGCCATTTAATAAAGCAGACTCTAATTGTTGTTTAGTTAGTGGCGTAAATTCTTGTGTATTATTGCATAACTTTACTTGAGCTTTAAGTTCATGCAATTGATCTTCAATTTCTAATGGAATATAAGGCATTGATAATTCTTCGTTAATTAACACATTAGCGTTTTCATATTTTTTATCAATAATAGCTTGTTTAATTTGTGCAATGATATCTTCATAATAATTCATAATTATTAGTTTACCTTATTTTATCCATTTATAGATAGTTTCATAACGTTTCTATTGGTATACTTATTTCTATGAAATATAAAGATTTATTATTTGATGTCGATGATACATTACTCGACTTTGGAAAAGATGAACATCAAGCTATTATACATACATTTGAAACTTTAGGTATTGAACCGAATGATACTAACATTAATTTGTACGTTGCCATTAATGCTACACTTTGGGAATTACACAATCAAGGAAAGTTTCCAAAATCTGCAATTCCAAAAATGCGTTTTGCATATACATTAAGTGTATTGCAACACGATGATATCGACCCAATGGAAGCGGCCAATACTTATATTGAAGCATTAGCTCATACCGGTAATCTTTTTGATAATGTTATTGAAACATTGCTTCAATTAAAGCAACAAGGCTACCGGCTTCATTTAATTACCAATGGATTTACTTACATTCAAACCAATCGTTTATCGCGCAGTGGATTAGATAAGATTGTGGATAATGTATTTATATCTGAAGCAATTGGACATAACAAACCAGATGTTGCTTTTCTAAATTATGTTGCTAATCATATTGATAACTTTAATCCAAATGAAGCATTAATTATTGGTGATAGTTATTCTTCCGATATTAAATTAGGTTTAAATAATGACATTGATACTTTAGCTATCTCAAGTAAACCTCTTAAAGATGCAACGTATCAATTAAATCATGTTAAAAATATATTCACTATCTTAAATTAACCTTAACTACCTTTAAATATAGTGAGCCCACTGGGCTCTTTTTAACTTCCTTAAAGCAACTGACTATCACAAAAATTCAAACCTTTTTGATAGTTAACCCCATTGACGTTGCTAAAAAAGCATGTGTACTACTTGCTATCCTATAAGGTGTTGCATATTCGCAAGATTCTAATTTATCCTTCGTAACATCTTTAATAACTTGTTTTCAAATGTACTTTCAATGGTTGTTTCATTCAGTGCCCACATAGTATTTATACGTCAAAAAAGCTATTGAAATCTTTTATTTGAGATTGCATGATTACTTAAAAGTAACAACACAGAATCAGTGTATGATTCTGTGTTGTTTATTCTTTAGAAAGTTAATACGAAGTAATTCTTCTTGCCTTTACGAATAATTACATGATTGAATAAGGCATTTTCCTTATTTACTTCAAAATTTTCATCCGTAACTTTAGCGCCGTTTACACTTATTGAATTACCACTAATTAAAGTTCTTGCTTCACGTTTACTTGGGGCAATCTTACTTTCAACTAAAGCATCCAATAAAGATAAACCTTCATTTATTTGTACTTTTTTCATGCTGGCAATACCTTGCAATAATTCATCTTCACTTAATTGAGCAAAGTTACCATTAAAGAAAGTATCCGTTATTTTTAAAGCACTTGCTAAACCTTTTTCACCATGAACAATTTGCGTTAACTCAGCAGCCAATGCTTTTTGAGCTTCCCTTTTTTCTGGGGCTTGTTGTAAGGTTTGTTCCAACGCCATAATTTCTTCTGGAGTTTTAAAACTTAAACGTTTTAAATAATTAATAATGTCACTATCAGCTGTATTTACCCAGAATTGATAGAATTCATAAGGACTTGTACGATCAGCACCTAACCAAACAGTTCCTGTTTCAGTTTTACCGAATTTACCACCATCACTTTTGGTTAATAATGGTGATGTAATACCATAGACTTTTTCGTCACTACCCATGACTTTACGAATTAAATCGACTCCAGACACTAAATTGCCCCATTGGTCAGATCCCCCCAATTGAATGGCACAACCATATTCTTGATGTAATTTTAAAAAGTCAATAGCTTGTAAAATAGTATACGTAAATTCTGTAAAACTAATTCCTGTTTCTAATCTTTTAGCAATGGTATCTTTGGCAATCATGTAGTTAACGTTAAAGAATTTACCATAATCTCTCAAAAAATCAATTAATGATAATTTACCTAACCAATCATAGTTATCAACTAAAGTGGCGGTTCCATGATCAAAATCAATAAAACGGGAAAGTTGTTGCTTAATGCATTCCACATTATGTTTTATTTCTTGCGCATTTAACATTTTACGTTCTTGCGTAGGTTTAGGATCCCC
>CALCFG010000148.1 GCA_937900565.1 uncultured Erysipelotrichaceae bacterium | reverse complement strand
ACCGTGTTTCAATTTGTTCCATACTTATAAGAACTTCTTTAACAATCTTATTTTTCATTCTATTCTCCTAAACTCGGTTAACATTCATTCTATCACAAACACTTTTTCATTTTGGCAATAATGTGAATAATCACACCCAAATCCATCAAGATAAATAACTTTCCCATATTTATTTTCAATAACGTGAGTTAGCAATCGTTTACGTGGATGGATCTTTTGATCAATAAACCAACGGGAAACCTTTTTTGTTCCAAATTTTGTTTCAATTTTATCGCCATCTTTCCATAAACGATACATTAATGGAAATTCATCTGGATTGGCATAAAATCCTTGGCGTTTATTTCCAGATGAACTAATCTTAAACATTCCATAGTCTTTAATTTGCAAATCATTAATATAAACAGGTTGACTAGCGGGAATGAATTCATACCAAAGGATGGAGTTATCATAAAATAAATACCATTGATTATTCAAATGAATTGCTTTATTTTTACTGATACTACGCCATAAATCCAAATAGTATTGATGCGATTTATTACCATAGCCCGCATCCAGTTGTACCAACAATTGCCGCAACCCCTTAGCAACACTATCATCACTCACACTTCCGCTAATGGTTAGGTTTTGATCAGTGAATACTAAATGACTCAATTGAGCCTGCAATTGTTTATTCTTTTGTTCAATTTCACACAGTAAATCATCACGTTGTTGTTGCGTATACTCAAACAATATATGATGTCTAATCTTATTACGTGTATATATATCGGTTAAATTGGATTCATCAATACCAAAATCAATATCATGCATCAGACAATAGGTATGGCATTGCCGTTTTGTTAATGAAAGAAGGGGACGAATAACCTTTACTCCAAAAAGTTCATTGGTGGCTTTTAAGCCATAATAATTCACTTCACGTTTGCTTTCTTTTTGCATTAAATAGGTTTCCAATACGTCATCTTGTTGATGCGCTACCAACAATGCTTCCAATTCATTGGATTCAATAACCTCTTTGGCTTTTAGATAACGCGCTAAACGTGCATCCATTTGAAAGTTTGCATTTCCCATTGGTTGGTAATTAGCGATAACTAAAGGTATCTTATGCGCAAAACAATATTCATTAACAATCAATTGATCACGGTACGCAGTGTCACGATGATGGTAATTCATATGAAAAGCATATACAGAAAAGCCTTGTTGGACACACAAATCCAACAAAGCCATCGAATCCGGACCACCCGAAGTAGCCACACAATATTTTTTTGATTTATCCAAATAAAGCGAAAGATCAATCATGATTTACTTCCACACCGCTATTTTCTTCTTGCTCTAATTGTAATTTTTGTGGCATTGTCATTACTTTTTTAAACCGTCCAAACAATGCGTTATAACATGAAATCAACGGATGGAAACGAATATTAACCATACCAGTATATTCAACAAACAGTTCAAAAATGACCATTAAGATCAATACCAATATTAAACCAATACCTTCATTAAAATAAGTAACAATAGCCGCTATACCATATAATGTTGTTATCAAATATAATGCAATCACCGTATTGCGATGACCAAAATGCATTCGATACATTAAAATGTGATGCAAATGTTCCCTATCTGCTTGCGATATTGATTGCCCACGTAATTTACGCCGAATAATTGCCAACATTGTATCGCTAATTGGAATAAATAACGCAAGTATTGGCAAAACAATGGTAATAAAGGATGCTGTTTTAAATCCCAACAAACTAAAACATGCCAACAGAAAGCCTAACCATAACGCACCACAATCGCCCATAAATATACTGGCAGGATTAAAGTTATATGGAAGAAACCCCAAGGTTGAACCACATAAAACCAGACATAAAATACAAATGTCCCGTCTGCCCATAAAAAAGCCCAATAGACCGATCACGCAACAAACAATAAAGCTCGTTCCCGCACATAAGCCATCCAAACCATCGATTAAATTAATAGCATTACTAATTCCCACTATCCATACTATGGAAACTAAAAGGCCCAAAGCACCTAAATTTAAAGTAATACCAAAAGGTAAGGATAATTCAGTTAATCCAATCTTACCAAAATAAATAACGATTAATGCCGCAACCAATTGAAATAATACTTTAACAATGGGTTTGATGTTAAACATATCATCAATCAATCCACCTAAAAAGACAACCGAGCTGCCAAGTAGAATAGCATTTAATGTACTATCCGCATCCATGAAGACTGCCATCGCAACCATAAATGCGCAATAAATCGCTAACCCACCCACACGCACAATTTTGCCATGATGGACCGTTCGTTTATTTTCTAACGCATAAATTTCCAAATTAAACCCAATTCGCTTACAAATAGGCACAAAGACAAGTGCTAAAATAAACGGTAACGTAAAATATGGAAATGCACCTTCAATTAAATTCATTAACACTCCTATACATTAAACCTAAAGTGAAGAATATCGCCATCATTAACAATATAATCTTTACCTTCCAAGCGTAACTTTCCTGCCTCTTTCAATGCAACTTCACTTTTATATTGCATAAAATCATCATAAGAGAATGTTTCTGCACGGATAAATCCTTTTTCAAAATCAGAGTGGATAACACCCGCACATTGCGGTGCAGCCATCCCTTGATGGAATGTCCATGCGCGACATTCATCTTCACCCACAGTAAAGAAAGTCCTCAAATTTAATAACGTATACGCACTTTTAATCACTTGATCCAAACCAGATTCACCAATACCAAGATCTTGTAAGAAAGCATCTTTTTCTTCTTTATCTAAACCTGATAACTGTTCTTCAATATCTGCACAAATTGGCACTACTTGGCAATTTTCCTTAGCTGCCAATGCTTCCACTTTACTAAAGTGAGGATTGGTATGCGGATCAGCAATTTCATCATCACTAATATTCGCAATATAAATGACTGGTTTTAACGTTAGCAATTGGAAAGATCTTAAATAATCCAATTCTTCTTTACTAAGTTCCACTAAGCGTGCAGGGGTTCCTTCAATGAGTGCAGCTTGTAATTTTTTAAGAATACTAACT
>CALCFG010000147.1 GCA_937900565.1 uncultured Erysipelotrichaceae bacterium | reverse complement strand
ATTAGCTTCTTTGATCACCTTTCCTGTTGTAGTCTTTGTGAAAGTATATTATCATGACCATAAAGAAAATAATTTTTAATTAATTTTAAAGAAAATTTAGGGGGGTGTTGTGGATTTTTACATTGAAAATTATGACATGTTAACTAGTTCTGAGCGTGATTTATTACATTTTATACTGGACAATGAGTGTTATGTAATGAATACAACAGCTCAAAAGCTCGCGAATAAATGTGGAATAAGTAAAACTGTAGTGATTAACATGTGTCAAAAATTAGGGTTTGAGGGTTTTAACGAGCTTAAGTATTATTTAAAAAGTAATCAACAAAAGAAACTATCATATGCTACTGATAATTATAAAGCACGTTCAAATTTACTTACTATTGTTGAAAAAACGCTAGAACTTAATAATGAAGAGATTTTAAAAGCTATTGCTAAAAGAATTTCTAAAGCAAAGTGCGTATATGTAATTGCAAGAGGCACATCTAAACCTACAGCAATGTATTTGACACATCTTTTATTAATGATGAATATTAAGTGTATTAATATACCGGATATGAATCTTATGGGTTTGATTGCTCGAAAGATAGACCATGATGAAGTAATCATTGCATTATCATTATCAGGTGAAACTGCTGCTATTGTTAATACAGCTAGAATAGTAAAGGCACATGGAAATACCTTGATTACCATAACTGCATTTAATAATAGTACTTTATCAGCATTAAGTGACTATTCGCTTTATTTTTGCGCTAGTTCGACAGACACAAAAATCAATGACGATATTTCTAGAATTGGAATGTTTACAATAGCTGATTATCTGGTTTCCTATGTAAAGGATGCCTGAGATTGCTTGTAAGCTGTCCAAAGTCACTTTTAATTACCAAAGAAAAATTATCTGTTTAAAATAAGCGGTTACTGAATTGTAATCGCTTTCTTTGTTTAATAAACTTAAATCACGGAGGATAATTCATGAAAAAATATAGCGAACAAATTCAGCGCTTTGGACGATCCTTACTTTTACCAATTGGTGTTATGGCGCCAGTTGGTTTGTTATTGGGGATATCTGGAGCATTTACTCAATCTTACATGATTGAGCTACTTCCTTTTTTAGGGAATTCCACAGTCAACTTAGTGTTTAAAAGCATTAGGCAAATTGCGGACTTAATCTTTGCAAATATACCGATTATGTTTGCAATGGGAGTTGCAATTGGTATGTCAAAAAAAGACAAAGGTATTGCTACTTTCGCAGCTGTGATGTCTTACTTTATTCTGTTAGTAACAATGAATGTTTGGTTACAAGCTACAGGGCAATTAATTACAGAGGGTAATATTGCAGTTTATGGACAAACTACAGTTTTAGGCATTCAGACAATGAACGTCAATGTATTTGGGGGAATAATTTGTGGTTTAGTTGCAGCATGGGCAACGGATAAATTTTACAATTTAGAATTACCTTTAGCCTTTGCATTCTTTTCTGGAAAAAAATCTGTACCATTAATATCAATGCTTGTTACGGTAGTTATTGGCTTGATTTTACCTTTCTGTTGGCAATATTTTATTGCATTCTGTTCAAGTTTATCTGGTTTATTAACACATAAAATTTTAGGTCCAGTGTTGAGTGGCTTTGTTAATCGTATGATGATTCCATTTGGCTTACATCATGTATGGAACGCGATGTTAAGATTTACAGAAGCGGGTGGTACTTACATTATTAATGGTGAAACATATGTTGGTTACCTTAGTGCAATGAACGAAATTTTATTTAATTTGGGACCGGATAGTGAATATTGGTCATTAATGCCAGAATTAACTAGATTTGGTGCGCAAACACAAATGGTAAGAACTCTATTTGTATTCCCTGCTATTGGATTAGCAATGTACAAAACAGCATATCCTGAAAATAAGGCATTAGCTAAATCATTGATTTTGACTTCAGTTTTAACGGCTGCTTTTGGCAATGTTACTGAACCATTAGAGTTTACATTTTTGTTTATAGCCCCAACTTTGTACGTTATTTATGCGTTATTGGGAACAGTTATATCTTTGGCTTTGTATTTTATGGGTACAGCAGTTGGATATATTCGTGGTACAATTTTCGACTTTATTATTTTCGGGGTAATGTTTAAAAATTCAAATTGGATAAACATAGTAATTGTCGGTATCGTTGCATTTGTTGTTCATTACTATTTATTTAAATGGTGGATTGAAAAATATGATGTAAAAACACCAGGTAGAGAAGAAGATGCAAGTACAGATAATGTCCTTATTCGTGAAAAACGATATGATGATGTTGCAGAAATAGTTATTGAAGCTTTGGGTGGATCTGCAAATATTGGTACAGTTGAAAATTGTATTACTCGTTTAAGAGTAGATATTAAAGATAATAAAAAAATAGATAAAGAGTTGCTTAAAAAATCCGGATGTTCAGGAATTTTCTTCCCTACATCGAATCATATTCATGTCGTATTCGGTCCAATGGTTGAGTTCATTCGGAATGCAGTTGATGATAAATTAGGAAGAAATGGATAATTATGAGAAAACCAAATATTATTACAATTTCAGGTGCAGGGAGTTGCCGAACACCTGCTCTTATTGGAACTTTAATGGAAATGAAGGATAGATTTCCAGTTTCTAAAGTTATTTTCTTTGATCCTGATTTACAACGGTTTGAGAAAATTAGAGAGTATTGTCTTTTATTGTTGAAATGTATTAGTCCAGCAACAGAAGTTATCGTAACAGATGATATGGATGAAGCTTACAAGTCGACAGACTTTGTATTTTGTCAAATGCGTGTTGGACAAAATAGAATGAGATCAAAGGATGAAAAAATACCTTTGAAATATGGTTTAGTTGGACAAGAAACATGTGGTCCTGGTGGATTTGCATATGGTATGCGTTCAATTGGTGGAATGAAGGAAATGGTTGAATGTGTTCGTAAATACAGTAAAGATACATGGATCTTAAATTACACGAACCCTGCGGCGATAGTTGGACTAGCATTACACCGTATATTCCCAGACGATAAGCGAATTATAAATATGTGTGATCAACCTTATTCTATGATGGTTAGTTTTGCAAAGATTCTAGGGGTAGATCCTAAAACTTTAAAGGCTAGATATTTTGGATTAAATCATTTTGGTTGGTTTACTGATGTTTATGATGATAAGGGAAATAAATACTATGAACAATTAAGACAATATTTAGCTCATAATGATTTTAAACCATATAATGCAGAACAACGTACGAAATCGTGGTTAGATACGTATTTAAGAGTAAACCGTATGATGCAATGTAATGGTGAGTATATTCCGACAACTTATTTACAGTATTATTTTTATGGTGAAGAAATTGTTAAAGAAAGTAATCCAAATTATACTCGTGCAGATGAAACAATTTTAACACGTGAAAAAGAAGTTTGGGATACATGTAATTCAGCTGTTGGTAAAGATAATTTAGATGGTATTAAAGTATTAACGTCTCCAGTATTTGGTTCTATGATGGTTGAAGTAGCTGAATCTATTGCTTATGACTTAAATAATGAGTTTATTGTAATGGCACCGAATAACGGTTTAATAACAAACTTTACTCAAGACTCCATTGTCGAAGTGGCAGGAACGCTTGATAAAGATGGTGTGCATCCAATTGCGTATGGTGATATTAAAACATTCTATAAAGGACTTATGGAAAACCAATATGCATATGAACAATTAACATGCGAAGCTTGGATTGAAAAAGACTATAACAAAGCATTACAAGCATTAGCAATCAACCGTACTGTTAATGACTTTGATAAAGCTAAGGCTGTGTTGGATGATTTAATGGAGGCCAATAAAGATTATTGGTCATTGGAGGTAAAATAAAATGTATATAAAATCGGATCATATTTATTTTCCAAACCAAATTATTAAAAAAGGGTATTTAGAAATAATTGATAATACATTTGGTGATGTTACTGCAACTGTTCCAGAAGGATCAGAAGTTGTAGATTATACTGATTTTATGATTATTCCAGGTTTTATTGATCAACATCTTCATGGTTGGGGAACTGGAAGTTTTGCTAATGATAAATCTGTGCATTCGATTAATGAAATGAAGAAAAATTTACCTTATGAAGGTGTTACTAGCTTTTTGGCAACAAGTGGTGCAGAGCCAATAAGTGACATTGTTGAAGGTATAAAAAATGTCAGTTATGTATTGAATACACAAAAAGATGATGGTGCTACATGTATTGGTGTTCATTTAGAAGGACCATTTATTAATAAAGATTTTAAAGGGATGCAACGCGAAGAATGTTGTATTGATCCAAGTCTTGATATAATGCATGAATTTATGGATGCACAAGGATCGGATAATGTTATTAAATTAATGACAATTGCTCCGGAATTACCTAATGCTAAAGAAGTTATAAAATATTGTAACGATCATCAAATTCAATTAAATATTGGTCATAGTGCTGCCACATTTGAATGTATTTCCGAATTAAAAGAATATGGGCTCGGTGGTGTTACACATATGTTTAGTGGGATGAAAGGGTTACATCATCGAGAACTAGGTGTTGCTGGTTCTGCAATGTATTATGATGATTTAACATGTGAATTTGCGAAACAAACTGGTATGACTGTTAAACCAGAAGCGTTTGCTCTTATTTGGAAGCTTAAAAGTAAAGATAAAATTATCATGACGACTGACTGTGGCGGTATAGCTTTATCTAAGTCTAAAAAATATCATTACATCAGAAAAGAAACGTTCATTCCAGATGGGGATTATTTAATCATCGAAAGTGAAGATGGTTCACAACGAAGAATTAAACGTGATAATTATGATGATGTAAAAGATTTGGAATTAAGCTACATAAAATCTATACGCAATCTAATTGATAATGTTCATCCTTCTGTTCATGAAATTATTAAAGTGACAGCAGAAAATCCTGCCAAATATATTCATGTATATGACAAGAAAGGTAGTTTAGAAAGTGGAAAGGATGCGGATTTTTTAGTCGTAGATAAAGATTTTAATATTAAAGTTACTTATTGTATGGGGAAACCTTACCAATTGTAATTTAAAAATTTTTAAACAAGGAGTTTTATGTTCAAGAATTTATTTAAGCCAAAACCAACAGATTTTGTAAGTCCAATTAAAGGTGAGTTGATGACTATTGATGAAGTTCCAGATCCTGTCCTCAGCGAAAAATCTATGGGAGATGGATTTGCGATTAAAATGTTGGAAGGTAAGGTCTATTGCCCAGTAGATGGGAAAATTGTCGCGGTCTTTCCTACGGGACACGCAATTGGAATAAAATCTAATGATAGAAATGAATATTTACTGCATTTAGGTCTTGATACAGTAAATTTTAAAGGAAAAGGATTTAATACAACGGTTCAAGTTGGACAAGAAGTGCGAAAAGGTGATTTATTAAGTGAAGTCGATATGAAATTTTTTGCTGAAAATAATGTATCGTTGGTATGTCCGATTATTGTAACTAACGCTAATCAAAGAAAAATTAAATTATTAAAAACTGGAATAGTCGAAGCTAAGGAAAAAGATATAATTGCTATTACGGTCTAATGGAGGAATTATGAATGGAATAGAACAAACTAAAACTTTAGTGAAAATTAATAAAAATAGATTATTATACGTAATTGTTGTAATTTCTTTATGTTTTTCATTTATTAATATTATTTTAAAAAATATAGGTTTGAATTCTATTGCTCTCGCTACTTTAGTTGTTTTAAATTTTTTGAGTAGCACATATTTTGCTTATCATCTAAGTAATAATCAAACACATTTTAATCTAATAAAGTTCTTAGAGTATTTAAAGCATAATAGCTTGAGTATCGGAAAAATTGCTATATTACAATTTATTTCAATGGTGGCTTTAGTTATGTTATTAAAAATACTTGCATCCAATCCTTATACGGTTGCCTTTGTTCAAGTGTTTGCAATAATTATCTATGTACTGTTAAATTGTATAAATTTCAAATTGTTATTTTCACTCGAAGAAAATTTCAATGTAAGAAAGTGTGTGTATTTAAGTCTTAATTCATTACGAAATAATGTTAAAACTTTAATGTATTTGTATATGCTCCTCAGATTGACAATATTTTAAAAACTGCAGAAGTGATTGATTCGTCTATGTTGGATCCATTCTTTAGTTCTTCATTAAGTAATTTTATACAATCTTTTGGCGCTCAATTTGTATCAGGATTGTGTTTGATATGGATTGGTGTTGCTAATTATAGGAAATAAAGGGAGATTAATTCTCCCTTTATTTCTACAAGAGGGTTTTTATGGTAAATAGATTTATTGTTTTAGGATTATTGTTAAATATTTTGTTAAATTTAGCCCACCCAGTTACGCCAACTATTATTTACGATTCTGGATTAGGTAATTACATGTTCGGTGTTGCATATGCAAGCATAGCTATTGGTCAACTTATTTCTTCATGGTTTTGGGGTAAAGTGGCGAGTAAATATGGAGATCTTAATGTTATTTGTTTGGGTTTAATTGTTTATTGCTTAGGACAATATGGATTTTATTTAGGTAAAACTGAAATTGCATTAATAATAGTTAGAATGTTTTCTGGCATTGGTGCTGGGGCATTTATGGTATCTACTATTAGTTATCTTGCACGTATATCCGGTGAAAATAAAGGAAAAAACTTAACTTTGTATACAGCAATCACGGTTTTTGCATCTACAATGGGATATTTACTCGGTGGAATATTAGGGGACGTTAATGTAAAACTAGTTTTTAACTTACAAGTTTTAGGAATAGTTATCACGCTGATATTAATCAAATTATTCTTGGTGGATGTTAAGAAAAAAAAGGCCTATGTTCCACAATCAGACTCTGAAAATCAATCGATTGTTCTTGGAAAGCGTACAATAGTTTTGAATGCTATAGTAATATTTACTTTAATTGCATCGACCTGTTATGACCAATCATTTAATTATTATTTGAAAGATGTAGTCGGTTTTTCTCCATCAGGGAATGGTTTTTTGAAAGCATTTGTTGGGGTTGCTGCGTTTGTCGTTGCCTCAATGTTTTCTAAATTTCAAAAACGAAAAAATGAGAATAAATACTTAAGCATATTTTATTTATCATGCATGTTTCTGGTAGTAGCTTTAGCTTTACCTACAAAAAAGATTGTTTTCATGGTAATAAATACGGCTTTCTTTATTACTAATGGTCTAATTTTACCTTTATTGCAAGTTTTCTATATGGACAATTCTAAAAGAGGTAATTATTCAGAAATATCTGGAATTTTTAATGGTTGTAAAAGTTTTGGGATGATAATCGGAGCTCTAGTTGCTGGGTATGGATACGAATTAGTTACTGTCTTACCTTTTTTAATTTCAGGTGTTGGTTATTTAGTGTGTTATATATTTTTAAAAATCTTAAAAAAGGAGGTTTCACATGAATGTTTATGAAAAGTCAGTGTCATTACACAAAAAATATCGAGGAAAAATGGAAATGGTGCCGAAATTTGAATGTAACAATTATTCAGATTTGTCATTAGCTTATAGTCCAGGTGTCGCTATGCCTTGTCAGTTAATAAAACAGGAGGAAAATGCTTCGTATGAACTTACCAATCGAGGAAATACTATTGCAGTTATATCGGATGGTAGTGCAGTTTTAGGTTTGGGAAATATAGGGGCTTATGCAGCTTTACCTGTCATGGAGGGAAAATCGTTACTGTTTAAAAAATTTGCTAATATCGATGCTTTTCCATTATGTATTAATACACAAGATACAGAAGAAATTATAAAGTTTTGTAAATTATTAGAACCCTGTTTAGGTGGTATAAATTTAGAGGATATTAGCGCTCCACGATGTGTAGAAATTGAAAGAAGATTATGCGAAGAGATGAATATTCCAGTTTTTCACGATGATCAACATGGTACAGCTATTGTTGTGTTAGCGGCGTTAATTAACGTATCACGTCTATTAAAAAAGGATCCAAAAGACTTCAAAATAATTGTAAGTGGTACTGGAGCAGCAGGAAGTTCTATAATCAAACATCTTTACAATTATGGATTCACATTTATTAATGCATTTGACATCAATGGATGTTTAGTCCAAGAAGATTATGATAGTTATGACTTTCTTAAAAAAGAGTTATTGGAATATGTAAATCCGCAACAACATAGATTTAATAACATAGGAGAAGCTTTGGTGGGAGCTGATGTATTTATTGGTGTTAGTGTTCCAGGAATAGTAACTAAAGATATGATTAAAACTATGAATGAACATTCTTGCATTTTTGCATTAGCTAATCCGGAACCAGAAATCAAATATGAAGATGCAATTGACGCCGGAGCATACATTGTTGGTACTGGAAGAAGTGATTTTCCAAATCAAATTAATAATATATTAGCTTTTCCTGGCTTATTTAAAGGTGCGCTCACAGCAAGAGCTAAAAAAATTACTAACTCAGAAAAAATTGCTGCTAGCGAAGCGCTAGCATATTTAATTACCGCAGATGAATTATCACCTGATTATATAATACCTTCCGCTTTTGATGAACGTGTCGTGGATGCTGTTAGTAATGCTGTTGAAGCAAGTTGTCATCAAAGAATTGAGCAAATTGATGACCCTGATTTCTAAAGGCTTTGCGACGAATTTATGCGTATTTATGTTAAAAATACGATTAGCTTCTTTGATCACCTTTCCTGTTGTAGTCTTTGTGAAAGTATATTATCATGACCATAAAGAAAATTATTTTTAATTAATTTTAAAGAAAATTTAGGGGTGTGTTGTGGATTTTCACACCTATAACTATCATTTTGAGGTACCTATGAAGGCGTTGAATATTACATTTGATAACACTATAAAATGTATCTATACGGAAGAAATAACGAATAAAAAAGAGTTTTACATTAACAAATCATTTCCAATTAAGGCAATTTGGCTCAATAAAGAAATGATACCGTTTAAAGAAGTAAATCTTAAGACTAATTATAAACAAGTTATTTTAAATGATGATTATTATGGCAAAATAAAGATAGAATATGAAATTATTCTGGATGGTACTACCGGAAGGTTTCCTTATGTAAAAGAAAAAACCAGTGATGATTTTTATCTTTTACGAAGTGAAACAATTTTCTATCCGTTATTTATAACGCCATATCAAGAAAATTATTATGAGCACTTTAATAATCCAAAGGAATCGGATTTATTTCTTGTGAACATTAAGAATCATAGGAAGCAAATTGTTTTAAATAATTTAAAACAGGGAAAAGATGGATTGATTGGTTATAACCCAACCTTTGCAATTGGGTATTTTAATGAGTATAAACAATATATGGATCGTTAAGTATGCTACATGACTGTAGTGCACTCGCTAAAAATATTGATAACATTATTAATCTTACCAATACATTTATGAATCGCTATAAACAAGCATCTATTAATAATTTAAATATAGTAGTTATCTCTGATGGATATGGGAGCTTTGTTTTGAATAATTCATTATTTTTGACTGAAGATACGATTTATAATTACCAATCATTAATTCATGAGTTAATCCATACTAATTGGAATATAGATTGTACAACTTCGATTCAACGATGTAGATTTTTTGACGAATCAATAGCGCAATACTTTGCCTATCGAATTTGTGATGCCTATGGATTTAAAAATGGAGATGAAATTATTCAGCAATTTGAAGCTGACTATCAAGAAATTATTAAATCCTATAATTTAAATGATGTTCCAATTGCAATGTTTGCTGAAGAAGGTTTAGCAGATCTTTCGTATTCATATGGTGTATTAGCGTTAATAAAAATTGAGAGATTAATCGGTATAAATCAAATGGATAAGTGTTTAATAAGTATGTACAAAACTAACAAAGTACAACAGTTTGATTTTAAACTATTAAGAAATGAGTTTCCTGAAATAGCTCATAATCTTTTCAATCAAGTTTTTTATGGTTTCACAAATTAATTCCGTAATACATTGTTACAATATCTCCAAAAAAACAAAGGTGAATTATGGAAATGATTAATAATGATAAAAGTTTACAACATTTATTGGATGAGTTAAGTGAAGATGATGACGCGAAACAAATTTTAAAAACTCAAACGAAAGAAATACAACAATTATATACGTACTATCGATGTGCCATGTATGAAATTGAAACGAAGTTTCATGTATTGAGTGAAGAATTTTCTTTATTGGAAGATAGTAATCCTATCGAGTCTATTAAAATCAGGGAAAAATCAATGCGTTCATTATTAAATAAGTTGCATCGCCGCAATTTACCGTTTAGTGCTGAGGCGATTTTCGATAATATTTTCGATGTTGCAGGTGTGCGTGTTATTTGTGCATTTGAAGATGATGTTTATTCGGTAGCGCAAAGTTTATTAAAACAGGATGATATCGAATTGTTGGAAGAAAAAGACTATATTAAAAATCCAAAGCTTAATGGGTATCGCAGTTTGCATTTAATCGTCACCGTTCCGATATTTTTAGCGAAAGAGAAAAAGAAAATACCTGTTGAAATTCAAATACGTACGATTGCTATGGATTTCTGGGCTGCGTTAGAACATCAAATCCGATATAAAAAAGACAATGATAAAGCAGAGGAATTAGCAATACCTTTAAAAGCATGTGCTGAATTAAGTGCGACATTAGATCATCATATGAATTCATTAAGGCAAAAATTAAATGAAAATGAAAAATAATTTATGCGTAAGATTTCTGAATAATGTGAAATTTTCGTGAAATTAATAATTATCTTGCATTCTAAAAAAAAGCATTTATAGTATACGCATGGATATGAATTATCCAGTTAACAAGGAGAAATTAAAATGAAAAAATTATTAACTACATTGGCAGCTGTTGCTTTATTAGCAGGATGCTCTAACGGTGGTAATACAACAACTACTGAAACTCCAGCAGCTAGCGCAGCTCCAGTAGAAACAGCAGTTACAACTGAAGCTCCAGTAGAAACTGTAGCACCTACAGCTGAAGCTGATGCTGAAACAGCTACTTTAGATTTAAGTGCTGTTGAAGATGGTACTTATGAAGGTACAGCAACTGGTATGGGTGAAGTTAGCGTTAAATTAACAATCGAAGGTGGTAAAATCACTGCTGCTGAAGTTGTTGGTGAAGGCGAAACTGAAGGTTTAGGATCACCAGTTATCGAAGCTGCTAAAGAAGAAATCGTTGCTAACCAAGGACACATCGAAGTTGTTTCTGGTGCAACTGTAACTAGTGATGCAGTAAATGCTGCTATCGATGCTGCTTTAGCTAAATAGTTTTAATTAAACTTAATTAAGTGCGGTCGCAAGGCTGCACTTTTTTTGCCCATAATTATTGATTGTAAAGCATCGATATTAATATCATTAGCAAATGTTAATATGTTTCCATTCACTGTTACAGATGTATTATTCTTTGCATTATTATCTTTGTTAATTACTTTTACGGTCTGATACCAATTTCACCATTTCCAATTTCTTGATGTAATAATTTTCGTTTTGAGTAAAACGTTTTATCATTAATTCCTTTCAAACTGCAAAATTCTTTAAGAGTATCTTCAAATGAATCTGCCTCGTGTATTGTTTTTAACCATTCTTCATCTGTCAATCTTATAGCCATTATTGTTAACCTGCGAATTTATTATCAATAAATAGATGTAAATATGGTTAATTATTGACGCTTACGTTCCAATCATTGATATTAGATGATTGAAGGTACTTGAATAAATAAAAATGCCTTGGAATTAAGATTAATTCCAAGGCATTTTTGTTAGATTAAATCATCGTCGTCTTCGTTACGTTTATTACGATTTGGATTATCATAATCTGTTTCATCGGACTCTACGATTAAATCATCATCTTCGATTTCTTCGTCTTCATCATCAAGTTCGATTTCACTGGTATCGATATGTTTTTGTTCAAATTTTACACGTTCTGCTACATCCCACATGTTTTCTTTTAATGAAACGAAGCGAGGATCAAGCATCATGGCAGAATACAATTTAACTTTTTTTGATTTGGCAATTTTTTCATCATAACCTAATTGTTCAACAATATTGTTCCATAAGCTTAAAAAAGATTGTGGGCCATTATTTTCTTCAAGAATGTGATACGCTAAATCGATAGCATTGATTTGTGACATATAAACCTCCAACTATTTATTAAAATGAATTGTTAAATGATTGTGAAATAACAAAGAATCCATTTGGAATATTTGGTATTCGATTTCCCAAATATCATCATGTAAGACTAATTTTTTGCATTTGCATTCAATGGGTACTTCATAACCACTGACAACCAAGTTTGATTCAAAACTTGTATTGGGTTTTAAATCCAATGCATATTCCATTTCACCATGGTGATTCAATGTGATGTAATGAGCACCTATTTTAGTAAATTGATAAGACTGTTCGTTCATCATGAAATCTAATTGATTATTGGATAATGTGGCATTTCCTTTGTATATTAACGCCTTTGTATTTTCAATTAAATCATGAGAATTCACTTCAATTTGGACTAGATTCTTTAATTCCATGACGCTTAGTTTACACTAAAACAATACAGTGTCAATAAAAAAATGATAGGGATAAATAGGATGAGAATATTTCATTGTTTAAAAATAGAAAAAGTACCAATCTATTAACGTTTAGAAAAAGGTACTTTAATGTTTATTGATTATTTAAATCTGGGGGCAAATAGATAAGAGACTCCCTGTTCATGAGCTTGCGATAATGACTTCATAATTGCTGAAGCTTGGGTAAATTCTAAGATCGATTGATCACGCATTAAGATATTTATCTTTTGTTTACCAGTGGAATGGTAAGGTTGGGTTGCATTAAATGTTTCATTATCTTCCAATACATAGTAAGTAGGGTCTAAATGATGTGCATTACACTGGTGAATTAATTCTTGCTTCATGGATTCACTGTAAGGATATTCTTTAAAAAGATTACGATTGAGTAAGCGTGATGATAAATCGGCGATAATAGGATCTTCATGCAAGCTTAATGATTTGTACAATTCACTCATTGTCGCATCATCAAAAGCTAAGTAAAGATTTAAATTAATGGTTTTTGCGTGAATGAGTTTATCCAATTGATGAAATTGGTTCGTACTATTTTTAGCTAGTAATTCGATACGATTGGATAAAGCAATTAATATTTGTTCATAAATCCTTACATTGACATGATAATAAACTTGCCAAAACATATGAAAACGTGCCATTAAATAGTCTTCCACTGCATAAATACCACTTTGTTTAACGACTAATTCATTATTTACAATACGTAAGGTTCGTAATATTCTTTCTAGATCGAACTCACCATATTTAGTGCCAGTAAAGTAAGCATCCCGTAATAGATAATCCATACGATCCGCATCTAACTGGCTTGAAATTAGTTGCCAACAACATTTCTTTGGGTATTTATGATTAATAATTGATGCAATGATTGCACCCAATCCTTTTTGATAATTTTCCAATACGTTATGAATATCATTGTTATGCGTTAAGATCATTTGTGTGACTTGTTCATGATTAATTGACGTTATTCGTTCAAATACATGAGAAAAACAACCATGTCCAATATCATGGCATAAGGCGGCAATCATTACAAAAAGTTTTTCTTCTTCAGTTAATGCATTGGCAATGGATGTATTTTCATTAACCATTCGTCGGGTAATTTCATACACACCTAATGAATGAGAAAATCGTGTATGTTCTGCTGTTGGATATACAATGCTAGTAGCACCTAATTGTTTAATTCTTTTTAAGCGTTGAAACGTAGGTGTGGTTATTAAATCAAATATAATTTGATGTTCGATATGAATGTAACCATGAATGGGATCGCGGATAACTTTCATTTCATCCGTAGTTTGAAATAATTTATTTTTCATTGAGTAATACCACTGCCGTTGCAACGACACCTTCACTCTTACCAACAAACCCAAGTTTTTCACCGCGTGTTGCTTTAACATTAACTTGGTCTAAGTTGCAATGGCATACCCGTGAAATATTAGCTTTCATGGCATCCAAATGGGGTGCCATTTTCGGTTTTTCGATTAAGATTAATGAATCGATGTTACCAATGCAATAATTTCTTTCTTCCATTAACTCCACAACATGAGCCAATAGCGTTAGAGAATCTGCTCCTTTATATTTTGGGTCAGTATCCGGGAAATGAGTCCCTAAATCTTTTAAAGCTAATGCACCTAAAATACTTTCTGCAATGGCATGGATTAACGCATCCCCATCACTATGGGCCACTAATGCAAACTCGCATGGGATTTGAACCCCACCTAAAGTAATATAATCTCCTTGAGTTAGTTGATGAATATCAATTGATTGTCCTATACGCATAATCTATACTTCCTATAGTAATATTTTACACGCTCTGTCGTGTTAATAATAAATATTCAATGCGAATAATTAACTTTTAATGATTCTATAACAAAATAATGTAAAATACTAGTATGCAAAAACAAGTAACAATTCAATTAAATATAACCATAAGTTCTCTCATGCGACCTGTTATTGATGCAGGCTATTTAATTTATATTGTCGGTGGATATGTTCGTGACGCCCTTTTAGGTCATGCAAGTTATGATGTAGATTTTTGTACTAATGCACCTTTGGAGCAATTGATACAAATCTATGCTGACTATAAATTAAATAAACAAGCCATGAACTATGGTGCAATAAGTTTTACCCATGATAATTATTCCATTCAAATAACGCGCTTACGTAGAGATAGTAATGAAAGTAATGGAAGATATCCAAGCCATATTGAATACGTTAATCGCATAGAAGAAGACTTCATCCGTCGCGATTTTACGATTAATGCCCTTTATTGTGATATTGATGGTAATGTCATTGATCCATGTCATGGATTGCATGATTTACACCATCAATTAATTGATACGGTTATTGATGCAAATACAAGCTTTCAACAAGATTATCTTCGCATACTTCGTGCATTACGGTTTGCAAATCGCTTAAATTTCAATTTAAGCGATAATGTAAATCATGCAATCGTGAATGATCTTGATGGGATACGCAGTTTATCTGCGTATCGCTTGCATCAAGAATTGAAAGGATTTGGATTGTATCCAGGATATAATCGCTATATTAATTTATACCAAAAGGTATTATCCACATATTTTGGGCAAGAAGTACCATTAACGAGTATGCCACTTGATGCAAGTAATGAAGTCTTCTTCTATGCATATCAATGGAAAGATAAAAGTAATGATTATATTAAATTTATATTAACGAGATTTGGATATAGTGCACAATTTGCCAATAGCGTGAATGATTTAAAACCATTTATTTTAGAAGATAAAAATATAGATATTATCTTTAAAAAACGTTTAGCGGCTAAATATTATTCACAAGATATCTTAGTCGATTTATCCAATTATTATGGAATTGATTTAGTGGATGAAGTGGATCATCTGCAACGTATGGATATTGTGTTAACTCAAAAGCAAATTAAATGTTCAACTAGTGATATGAAAAAAATAAATATTGCACCTCATGAGTTTAAAAAGACTTATCAATTCTTATTGGAAGCTTTATATACCAACCAAGTAAAAAATAATAAAGATGCATTATTGCAATATATAAAAGATCATCGCATTGAATATAAAAAGTATATGAATGCATAAGGTTTTAATAAAAGAGCTGAAACAGTGAGTAGATAATTACTTTTGTTACAGCCTTTTTATTATTGAACTAACTACTATTCGATTACTGAAATGTCGATGTAATAAAAAGTTAAAATTACACAATTTTGCGCAAATTCAGTGATATAGTTAAAGTAATTTAACGATTTAACAAATGGTGGTGATTTTTATGAAAAGTATACAAGAATTCGGCAGTCGTATATATCAACAATCATTCAAAGTAGCAATTCCGATATTGCCATATCGTAATCCGAAACGATTGCGTTCACTGCAGCAATTAGCGGATGTCTTAAAAACAGAATATAAAGATAAAGTATTGATTGTTACTGATCCAGGAATCGTAAAGGCTGGGTTATTGAAAAAAGTAACGGATGTATTGGATAAAGCTTATATTGATTATTATGTTTATGATCAAACTATCCCTAATCCTACCATAGCTAATATTAAAGAAGCAAAAGCGATATATGAGGTTAATGGTTGCCAAGCGTTGATTGGTTTAGGTGGAGGAAGCAGTATGGATTGTGCCAAAGCTGTGGGAGCTAGCATTGCACGTCCTGATTTAACGATCCAACAGATGAAAGGTGTGTTAAAAGTAATTAAACCATTGCCGTTATTAATTGCAATACCAACAACGGCTGGTAGTGGTAGTGAAACAACATTAGCTGCAGTGATTACAGATGAAACAACGCATCATAAATATCCAATCAATGATTTTGTGTTAATACCCGATTATGCTTTATTAGATCCTATTATGACAGCAAGTTTACCAAAGCATATTACAAGTACTACTGGCATGGATGCATTAACGCATGCGGTGGAAGCATACATTGGTAAAAGTACAACGGCCAAGACACGTCGGCAAGCATTGAAAGCAACGCAACTGATATTCGCCAATATTAAACAAGCTTATGATGATGGATCTAACTTAATTGTAAGAGGTAATATGAGCGATGCTGCATATTTAGCAGGATGCGCGTTTACCGTGTCGTATGTTGGTTATGTCCATGCCGTTGCACATTCATTGGGTGGTAAATATGGCATTGCCCATGGATTGGCCAATGCCGTGTTGTTGCCGCATGTATTAAAAGCCTATGGCAGCACTATCTATCCGCGATTAAGTGAATTGGCGTTAGCTGCAGGGTTAGTTGACGAATCAATGTGTCAAACAAAGGCTGCCAAACGCTTTATTGAAGCGATTGAGCAATTGAATGCTTTCATGGATATTCCAACCAAATTAAAAGGAATACAAGTAAAAGATATCCCGCTGATGGCGAGAAATGCAGCAAAGGAAGCGAATCCACTGTATCCTGTGCCGGTATATATGAATGCAAAACAATTGGAACAATTCTATTATGATGTAATGGAGGAAAATTATGACAGTTGATGAAATTTTCGAAATAATCAAAGATCAAAAGAAATACTTTAGTACGGGTGTTACGTTGGATGTTGATTTTAGAATTCAATGTTTGAAAAGGTTACGTAATGTAATTGTTAAGCAACAACCTTTAATTTATCAGGCCTTATATCAAGATTTAGGTAAAGGTCAAAGTGAAGCGTACATGTGTGAAGTAGGAATGGTATTAAATGAATGTGATTACATGATTCGTCATTTAAAAACATTTGCTAAAGATAAAAAAGTACATACTCCGATTGCGCAATTTAGTGCAAATAGTATGCGACGTCCAAGTCCTTATGGTTGTGTTTTAGTAATGAGTCCTTGGAATTATCCATTCCTTTTGACGATGGATCCATTGATTGATGCATTAGCAGCAGGTAATACAGTGTGTGTTAAACCAAGTGCATACTCACCGGCAACAAGTGAGGCCATTGCAACGATTTGTCATTTGGCATTTAATCATCATTTAGTATCGGTAGTTACAGGTGGAAGAAAAGAAAACCAAGCGTTATTGGATCAAGACTTTGATTATATTTTCTTTACGGGTAGTGTTAGTGTCGGAAAAGAGGTAATGCGTCGCGCCAGTGAACATTTAGTACCCATTACTTTGGAATTGGGTGGTAAATCACCAGTTATTATTGATGAAACAGCAAATATTAAATTAGCCGCACGACGCATAGTGTTTGGTAAATATTTAAATGTTGGTCAAACGTGTGTGGCACCGGATTATGTTATGGTGCATGAAGACGTTCACGATGAATTTGTTAAGGCAGTTAAAGAAGAGATTAATCGTCAGTATGGTGGTGATATTCTTAATGCAAATGATTATGGACGTATTGTTAATGAAAAGCATTACCATCGGATTATGGGATTGATTGATCCAAATAAGGTGATAGTTGGTGGTAATGGTAATGAATCGTCTTTAAAGATTGCGCCTACGGTACTCGATAATGTCAGTTTTGATGATGCGGTAATGCAAGAAGAAATCTTTGGGCCAATTATGCCAATATTAACTTTTAATGACTTGGAAGAAGTTATTGAAAAAGTAAGGAGTTTGCCAAATCCATTGGCACTGTATTTATTTACTGAAAATAAAGCAGTAATGGATAAAGTAACCAAACGGATTAACTTTGGTGGTGGTTGTATTAATGATACGATTATACATTTAGCAAGTTCTCATTTACCATTTGGCGGTGTGGGTGAAAGTGGTATGGGAGGATACCATGGCAAAGTAGGTTTTGAAACATTCTCTCACTATAAGAGTATTGTTAATAAACACACCTGGTTTGATATGCCACTAAGGTATCGTCCATACAATAAAGTAAACGATTTACTGATTAAAACATTTATGAAATAGTCGATAAACAAGCCACATTGTGGCTTTTTAAAAATTAAATCATAAAAATAAGTTAGAATATAACAATGAAAAGAAAATTAATTGAAAGAGCAGATACAGCGAAAGTAAACAGTGAACGTATTTTTAAAAATAAAGACCGGATGCTACGGCGTTTACAGCAATTGGATTTTTATTCTCAAGGTGAAAAATTATACAAAGCGAATGGGGTTAAATTAGTCGAAGTTCGGTGTGTAAGCGATGTGAGAATCGAAGTTATGGGTATCGTTGAATTAAGCGATGAGTTGTATCGAGCAATTATTGTGCTTGCTTATAATGAGTATATTGAAGATTTTGATTATTTGACGACCAGTAGTGATTTCGAAGGGTATCCAGATGTCATCATACTTTCAACTTTATTTTTTATTGCAGGAAATAATGTCAAACGTGAAACGTTAAGTTATACAACAAATAGTGAAATCGACTATAAGCAACGCTATGAAACGAAGTTTTACTATCATCAATGGTTGCACATGAAAGCTTCAATGCTAAATTCGTTACCTGAGTTAAAGCTAGTTGGCGAAGGGCCGTTTTGTTTAACTGTTGATATAAATTCATATGACTGTATCGCGTTCAAAATTGGGCAAGTCGATGGTAAAATGTATCGTGTTAAATCAATTTCAGCTTTATTGAATGCAATTGCGACTGAATCTAATTATAAGATTGGACAAAACGAATATGTATTGCATTTAAGTGATTTTAAAGATACTTTGTCCCTTCAGCTTTATCGTTTTTTAAATGCTTTTTGTGCGATACATAGTGTTACGAATTTAAAAGAAATCCATATAATGCAATGTTTGGATTTGTTGAACCAATTTGTGCCTTCATGTTTTAAGCAATTGGGAATCAAAGTTGAAGTTAAAGATCAATTACCAATTACTGTAACGAATTTTAATAATCACTATACTTTAACTTTTGACAAATCGTATGACTATATTGCGATTCACAAAGAAAGTATTATTTTTGAAGTAAAACGAGGCTATGTTTTATATTTATTAAATGAACAAGCAATTAATTTTTTTGATATGATTAGTTCGAATGTGAATCAATTTCCGAATGAAACAAAACAAGAAAACTTATATTTAATAAAAACGAGTACTAACAATAAAATATATTTTATTGATACAGAAGCATTGGATGATGCGGATCAATCTTATTTACGTGTCGTATTTGATATGAATGATGATGGGTATGTTACCTACAATGAGCAGTTATTAAATCAAGATAAGCAATGGGTAGATGCTTATAATGAGCAACCTCAAATTATTCAACAACGAATGGTGCGTCAATTTGTATCCCCTTATATCAAGGGTAAAGATCCAGTATTAAATGTAGGCTTAATGGATCCAAGTAAAACTAATGTACGTAATTTCTTGCAACATGGTCTTGAACCAATAAAACAATATGGGCAAGTATTGGCCAGTGAAGATGTTTTTAATATTGCAAAAGCAAAACGTATTCGGCGTGTTCAAACGGGCGTTTCAGTAACCAATGGGTTATTACGTGTTGATTTAAATGAAGAAAATATTCAACCCAGTGAATGGGCGGATATTTTACGACAATATAAACGTAAAAAGAAATATTTTCAATTGGCAAATGGTCAAATGTTAGATTTGGAAGCAAACCAAGCGTTAGATGATATTATGAATTTAATGGAGCGCTTGGATGTCGATATTGACGACATTAACGAAGATGGTTCGATTGAAGCTGAAAACTTCCGTTTACTCGCAATGGAAAACTCAATGAATCATATGGATGCCTTAGATATTGATCGTGCAAGCAGTTTTGATTCAGCATTAAAAGATTATATTGCTTTTGCTCCAAATAATTACCAAGTACCTGATAAATTTGATCCAATCTTTCGAGATTATCAAAAAGATGGATATAAATGGTTAACTTACATGATTGAAAGTGGATTTAATCCAATATTGGCTGATGACATGGGACTTGGTAAAACTTTGCAAGTATTGGCTTTATTGGAACAACGCAAATCTTTTGGTAAGTCATTAATCATTGCCCCAGCAACGTTAGTTTATAATTGGGCAGAAGAAATTCAAAAATTCAATGTTGATTTGGATGCGATTTGCGTTGTTGGAACAGGTAAACAAAGGGAAGAATTATATAAGCAAGATCATCAACTTTACATAACTTCTTACGATTACATTCGAAAAGACAGCGAAATGGTTAGTCGATATAAATTTGATTTAATTATTCTCGATGAACCCCAATACATTAAAAATTCAACTACTAAAAATGCCAATAGTGTTAAAGCTTTAGATGGATCACATCGTTTAGCCTTAACAGGTACACCTATTGAAAATACCTTAGCAGAATTGTGGTCAATCTTTGACTTTTTAATGCCAGGTTACCTTTATTCATACAAAACATTCCGTCGCTTGTATGAAAAACCAATTGTTGAACAGAATCAAGATTGTGCGAATGAATTAAAACGATTAGTATCACCATTTATATTACGACGTGTTAAAACTGAAGTATTGGATGAATTACCAGAAAAGGTAGAGATTGTACACACTGTAGAATTCAATGAGAGTGATCGTAAAGTTTATGATGCGCAATTAAAGCAAAGTGCTTTCTTAATTCAAAAGATGGATATTAATAATCAAGAAAATCGCATTCGTATTTTGGCAATGTTGTTAAAACTGCGGCAAATATGTTGTGACTTACGCTTAGTCTTTGATAATGTTGATCATCACAGTGCAAAAGTAGATGCAGCTTTTGAAATTATCCAAACAACTGCCAGTGAAGGAAATAAGGTGTTACTGTTTTCTTCGTTTACTTCAATGCTAGATTTATTGGCACAACGTGCTCAAGAATTAGGGATTAAATACCATTTGTTAACGGGTAAAGATTCGAAAGAAAAAAGGAAAAAGACCATTGATGCATTCAATCAGGACGATACACCATTGTTCTTAATCTCTTTAAAAGCAGGTGGCACTGGGCTTAACTTAACGGCTGCCAATATTGTCATTCATTATGATCCATGGTGGAATCAATCCGCAACAAATCAGGCAAGTGATCGAGCTTATCGAATTGGTCAAGAAAAAGAGGTAACTGTTTATAAATTGGTTATGCATGATTCTTTGGAAGAAAAAATTGTAAAATTGCAAGAAATGAAACAAGCGTTGGCCGATGAATTCATTCAAAGTAACAGTGGTGCTCTAAGTCAATTATCTAAAGATGAAATTTTAGATTTATTCAATTAAAAATTGATAAAATAGAAACAATAAGGAGACATAATATGAGTGAAAATCAAGCAAAAGAAGCAACGATTCAATTAACAATGGACAGTGAATCCATTGAAGAAAAACCATCATTTGTTAAGGAAGTGGAAGAAGAAAAACCTTCGGTTGCGGTAGAACAAATTCAAATTCCAAATGATTTGCATGAGGAAAACCTTTCAACCAGTGAAAAGGAGCAAGTGGAAACGTTTGCGAAACAAATTGATATTACAAAATCAAGTAACATTATCCAATATGGTGCAGCTGCCCAAAAAAAGATTGCTAACTTTAGTGATACTGCATTGGCGAATGTACAAACCAAAGACTTGGGTGAAGTGGGTGAAACTTTAAACGCGTTAGTTAATGAGTTAAAAGGCTTTGAAGATAAGGAAGAAGAAAAAGGTTTCTTTGGCTTCTTTAAAAAGGCTGGAAACAACATTGGAAAAATGAAAACAAAATATGATTCAGCGGAAAAGAATGTCGATAAAATTGTTGATGTTTTACAAGATCATCAAGTTACTTTATTAAAGGATATTTCTTTGTTGGATCAATTGTATGAACGCAATCAAGTAAATACAAAAGAGTTAACGATGTATATCTTAGCGGGTTATAAACGTTTACAAGCCATTCAAAAAGATGAATTACCAAAATTAAAAGAAAAAGCCATTGCTTCCGGAAGTCAAGAAGATGCGCAAGCTTTTAATGATTTAGTGAATATGGTGGATCGTTTTGAAAAGAAATTACATGACTTAGAATTAACACGTATGGTATCAATTCAAATGGGTCCACAAATCCGTTTGATTCAAAACAATGACACCATCATGACTGAAAAAATCCAATCCACATTAGTAAATACAATTCCATTATGGAAATCACAAATTGTGTTGGCTTTGGGAATTAACCATAGTAAAGAGGCAATGCAAGCACAAAAAGAAGTGAGTCAAATGACAAATCAACTTTTGAAAAGTAATGCGAAAACATTGCACATGGCATCAGTGGAAATTGCCAAAGAGAGTGAACGCGGTGTTGTTGACATCGAAACATTAGAACAAACTAATAAGGAATTAATTGCGAGTTTGGATGATGTGTTGAAAATTCAAAACGAAGGCCGTGCAAAACGTATGGAAGCGGAAGCCAAATTAACATCAATCGAAAATGAATTAAAAGCTAAATTATTGCATTTAAATATTGAAAATAGTCGTAACGAAAGTAAATAACAAAACTAAAAGGAACACAAAGTGTTCCTTTTAGTCGTTTACTTTCACATGAGAAGCTTGCAAGCCACGATCGCTTTCAATTATTTCAAATGTTACCGAGGCATTGTCCGAAAGTGTTTTAAATCCTTTTCCTACAATGGCGCTAAAATGAACAAATATTTCCTCACCTTTAGCATCTGTAATAAACCCATAGCCTTTTGCTTCATCAAACCATCTAACCTTACCAATTGCCATAAATGCTCTCCTGATATTTATTTTACAACGAAATTAATCTTAAATCGAAAACGCTTACAAATATTTTGAAATTTTTCTTTTTCTAAATGCGAGGTTTTTAAGTACACTAAATTTTGGCAAAATAAGCTTAAGATAAGACATTATTTAGATTAAGGAGGTTAGCATGAAAAAATATGTAACACGAATATTAGCAGTGATTGCGATTATTTTTTTCATCATAACTTTTTCCCTTTACTATATGATTAAACATAATTTTTATCATGATAAATTGAGTGAGACTAGTGCCATCTATTTTGCTCAATTGCAAGAAATTATGGGTAATAATGAAACACACAATGATTTAGTGATTCGACAATTTGAGGAACAAACAATATTGAAAGCTCAACAAGTAGCCTATGTGTTAAGTCAATATGATGTGTGCACGCTTGATCAAACGATTTATCAACAGATAACGGATGCTTTTGATATTGATGAATTGCATATATTTAATAAAGCAGGAAACATAGTTGCTGGTAATAATGAAATATACATTGGTGTAAGTATGAATGATGGCGACCAAATTGGTTTCTTTAAGCCAATGCTTAAGGATCCATACCTTGAATTAGTGCAAGATATTATGCCTAACACTAGTACAGGTAAGAATATGCAGTATGCTGCAATTTGGAATCAAGATCATACTTATATTGTGCAAATAGGTCAAGATCCAGCACAAGTGTTAGAAAGCACGCAAGGACGTGATATTTCACATGTGTTTGATACGTTTACATTATTGGATGATGGCAATATGTCACTTGTTGATCACAGTGGTACTATTGTTGCATCAACAGATCCGCAATTATCTGGAAAATCATCAAACTATTTTAGCCTTGATCTTAGCGAAGTTATAAATTCAAATAAAATAAACCACATTAAAATAGATAATAAACTTTATTGCGTGTATGCATTGGCTTACCAAGATTATGTATTGGTGCGCTTGTATCCTTCCGCTGAAACAATTGTTTCGATTTTTTCGGATATTGGAATTTATTTTACTTTTTTAATTAGCTTTACAATTATATTGGTTTTATCAATGAATCGTTATTTGGATACGCAATTGATTAAGGGTGTAAATAAAATTAATTTGAATTTATCAGCGATTGAAAAAGGAAATGACTATCAAGTGGATGAAACCATTGCAGTGCCTGAGTTGCATGAGTTAAGTTTGCATATTAATCAGATATTAAACTTAATGAAAGATAACTACGAAAAAATAACATCAGCATTGCAAATGAGTCAAATTCGAATGGGAATTGTCGAAAGTAATGGCACTAACCAAGGATTTATGACCAATAAAATGAATGAATTATTGCATTTGCCGCAAGGAAATATTACAAATCAAGAAGTGGTGGCATTAATTGAATCCATTATTTCGCAACAACCCAATACACAGGAACATATTTATAACTATACCGTTGATTTAACCAACTATTATTTACGTATCGAAAAGTTTGATCATGAAGATTCGACACTGTATGTATTAATTGATGTCAGTGCTGATATTTTAAAACAAAAAAACATTGAACGTGAAAGAGATACTGATGCCCTAACTTCACTGTATAATCGCCGCAGTTTCTATGATAAGTTAAGTCAATTATTTACAGATATTGATAAGTTACACTATGGGGCAATGTTATTGTTGGATATGGATAACTTAAAAGAAATCAATGATAATTATGGGCATCCAATCGGAGATATTTACATTGAGGCATTGGCACATTTAGTTGCTCAATTGCCTTATGAAAAATGCATTCCGTGTCGTTTGGGCGGGGATGAGTTTGCTGTCTTTATTTATGGTTACCAAACGATGAATGAATTGATGCGAGCGATTGATTTAATGAAAGAACAAAGTAATCTAGAAAGCTATACTTTACCGGCTGGCCCATTAAGATTTTCGTTTGGATTTTCCACTGTACCGGATGATTCTATGGATTATCGTGAATTAATGCGTTTAGCGGATGAACGGATGTATTTAAATAAACAAATAAAGAAACATACTTACGAATAATGAGACAAATGCTCTATAAAATTTAGTTACGCAATATGAAAAATGTGCCATGCGAATTGTTTTGATGAATGAAGATAATGTTATTGTTTAAGGATTAAATAAGAACTTATCATTGTATGATTGGTTAGTTGATCAAAATAATCTTTTTAATAATTATCACATTGACGTTATAGCCCATCAAGGATTTGTATATACTGTACAATTAACAGTTGATGGGCAATTATATGTAGCTGTTGCCTTTGAAAATTAAGAAAACCTATTGGAAACTCTGAAATCGCTTGTGTATTCTAGATCTAAGAGTAAGGCTATTCCAAACCGGTTTTATTAAAAGATTTTGAATCAAAAGCATTGTACTCTATGAATTTATAGCACAATGTTTTTTTTCTATTGAAAAAATGGAATAGCTGTTATTCGAATTCGGTATAATTTATTTATGTACCAAAAATTTAAACAATTAAAAAAAGACAAACCATATTTCTACCATTTCATTATGGTGATGTTATTGATGCTGTGGGCTTATTTAATCGCTGTTTTTTTTACATTACCATATGAAAATGGCGTTTTACATTTAGGCGCAGATAGTGGATTCCATATGAATCGGATGATTTCATTAGCGACTGCTATTGAAAATAAAGATCCGTATCCTTATTTAAATTGGTTTCAAAATTATAACTTTGGTTATCCAACACCTATTTTTTATTCGAATTTAATGATGTATTTGCCAACACAATGGTTAATGAATGGTAAAGATGTTGTGATTGTATTTAAAGATTATGTGACGATGTTAGTGATGGTGTCCTCTTTTTTTATGGGGTTATTAACACTTAAAGTTTCGAAATATAGTTATGCACCTTTTCTAACAATGTTAATCTTTCAATGCAATACGCATGCTATTACGGATGTGTTGCGTCGTGGTGGATTGGGTGAATTGTTAGCGTTGGTGTTTATACCAATTATCTTAATGGGTATCTATGATGTTTTTTATAATCAACGACCAAAAGGCATTTGGTTATGTGTCGGCTTTTTAGGGCTTGTTTTATCTCACAATATCAGTTTTATTTTAATGGTCATTCTATTTGTGATTTTTGGAATACTTAATATAAATAAAGTTTTTAAAGATAAACGGCGTATAGTCATAATTATTATTGCAGCTGTATGTGCATTTTCGATGGCATTATTCTTTATTGCACCAATGTTAGAACAAATGAATGCGTTGGATCTGGTCGTCGAACATAATGGAAACGCCAATGGGGTCATTGAAGGCACAACATTAAAAGAATTGTTCAATTTTACAACGGATACTTCCATTTATTTAAACGGTAGTGCAGGGCCATTTTTAATTTTTTTACCATTGGTTGGATTAACCATTAAAAATAAAAAGAAAAACAATCCATTTATTTATCATTGTTTGATTCTTGGTTATTGTTTTTACTTTGCTATGTTAAATATATTTCCTTGGAAATTATTACCGATATTTTCATTCTTACAGTTTTCGCAACGTCTATTACCAATTGCTATACCATTGCTTGCCGTTAGTGGTGGCCATTATTGTGCAAGTTTTGCAAAACGCATTCGTTTGCCGAAAGTGAAAGCTATTTATTATTTGGGCTTAATAAATTTAGTCATTCTTGTTACGCTACCAATGTTAGTGGTTAATTACCAACAAATCGCCGGATACGATGATCATACAAGTATAGCAGACATCACACAACCAATCTTTGATGAATTGCAAGCTAATGCATCGTATAATGTTCAACAACTTTCTTCAGCGGATTATTTACCATATAAAGCAATGGTTGATTATCGTGATTATCGGGAATATGTTAAATGGGACGTATCGTTAACGCAAAATGAATTAGTAACCGATGAATCTGTTTTGATGGATAGTCGTACGATTAATAGTGAAACGTATGGGCATTACAGTTTTACGATAGCCAATAACTTACATGCCAATAATCGCATCGCTGTTCCAAGAACATATTATGTTGGTTATCAAGTGGATGTTTATATTGATGATGTATATGATCATACGATTATCCCAACACCGCAAGCGGATACTGGATTGGTACAATTTGCATTGGTTGAAAGTGAGACACCTATCAAATATGATATTTATTATCGACCAACTAAAATCCAGGTAAATACTATGAATATTAGCATATGGGCATTAAGAATCTCTTGCACAATCTATACGCTGAGTGCAATTGTACAGTTTATTATTTATAATCAAAAGAAATTAAAAAGGGGGATTTATGAAGGTAATCGTTGGATTAGGAAATATTGGAAATGAATATGCGCATACGCGTCATAATGTAGGTTTTGATGTACTTGAATTGGTTGAAAGTAAACGTAACTTAAACTTTATCGAAAAGAAAGAGTTTAAAGCTTATATTGCGAGCGATAGTATTGCAGGTGAAAAAGTATTGTGGGTTAAACCCACGACTTACATGAATTTAAGCGGAGATAGTGTAGGTGCTATTATGCGCTACTATAAAGTAGATATTGATGATTTATTGGTTATTCATGATGATTTGGATTTACCAGTTGGTAAGTGTCGTTTACGTCAAGGGGGCAGTGCAGGTGGACAAAAAGGAATGAATCATATCATTCAATGTCTAGGTACAAGTAATATTGCCCGCATACGTGTCGGTATTGGTAAAGACCCATTAATTCCAGTAGTGGATTATGTATTAGGTAAAGTGAAAAGTGAAGATAAACAAGTAATGCAACAGGCATTTGAATTAGCTGCTAACGCGTGCACTGACTTTGCTGATGGTATAAGCTTCCAACGGATTATGAATACCTATAATCAACGAAAGGGGTAGCAAAATGAAATATTGTTTATTTTTAGATATTGATGGAACCATATTACCGTTTCGTCATGATGATATGTTAGCGATAACTAAGCAAAGTATTCAACAAGCGCAAGCTAATGGTGTTGCTTGTTTTATTAACACAGGTCGTCCAACCTGTGCGATTCCACAATGTTTAAAAGACTTTCCATTTGATGGATACTGTAGTGCCTGTGGGGGACATATATTTTATCAAGGGAAAGAAGTTTTTAAAGAAACATTAGGGCTTGCTGGAGTTAATTTTTTACAGAACATTGTATTAAATTATGGTGTTCATACTACTTTTGAAGGTATTACATCAAATTATTATCTACAAAATGATGCATTTATGAATGATCATTTAAATAAAATGCCAATAAACTTTTCTAAGCATATGAAACCAGTTTCATTACCATTAACAAATGATCAACAAGCTGATATTTTAAAGGCTACCTTAATGGAATTTGATATTAATGATCCTTGGGTTAAAGAAGCAAAAACAACTTATAACTTTATGACCCATCTTAGCTTTGATGGTGTTGGATATTCTGGTGAATTAGTGCCAAAACATCATTCCAAAGCTAAAGCGATTGAATTTGTTAAAACACTATTTGATGAACCAGTGACGACCATTGCCATTGGGGATGGTATTAATGATGTGGAAATGCTCCAACAAGCCGATATTTCTTTCTGGATGGCGAATGGTGAACCTGATGTTGCGCAATATGCTACATATAAAACAGCTTCTGTTTTAGAAGATGGTGTAGGTAAAGCCTTACGACAATTAAAACTGATTTAACTAGTTGCGTTTAAATAATTTATAAGAGACATTAATTATTACAATCATGGCGTAATAATTATTAATACTTTTTCTAAAAATGATGTATTAAATTGTTGGAGGGTTATATGAATTATTTAATTAAATTAAGTCTAGCTGTTTTACTCTGCTTGAATGTACAGATGCAACCATTGCCTGAAAATGTTGAATCAAGTGATGAAAATACAATTGTTTTGTATGGTTTAGATAGAGTAGATACTGATGAATAAAAACGCACTCGGTGATTTAGAAGTTTTATATATTAAGAGTTTAGCACGACGTTATGGCGATAATATAAGAGATCTCGCAAAAGCAATCAATAAAAACGATAATTATGTATATGATATTATGAATAAGCGGCGTACACTTTCTTATGATGTTTTTGAAAGCATATGTAATTATTACGATGTTGAATATAATGATGATCCATCGTTATACCAATATGGCTACGATATGGTAATCCATTTAACCGAAGCTTTTATTAAAAAAAATAATACGTTGAAATATGAATATGAAAAAGACTACCTTATTAGAAAAGATGAATTAAACAACAGTAAATGTTTTATTCTATGCCCAATAATTGAATTCATCTTTGCATATCTTAATAAGCAAATGGATAAATATGATGCATTGATAAAGATAATAGATAAAAGTTTAAAGGTTTATGATGAAAACATGAGTTATTGTTTCTTGATCTTTTATAATTATTCCCATCCAATTGTTACGCATATCGCTGAATATAAGGAGTTTTTGAAATATTTGGATTCTAAACTTTCATTAACTAAAGTGAATCCATACGTACGTGCGACAACTTATTATATATTAGGTGATTATTACGATCTTATTAATGATACATACTTATCTTTATCAAACTTTCAGAAAGCAATTGAGGAGTTTAAGGGTTTATTTTTAGTAGAACGCGTTGTTCAATGTCAGATACATATTGCAATATTAATATCAAGAACGGGTCAAAATGAGCGGGCCATAGCTATGCTTGATAAAGCACTAAAGATTTCTTTAGAAAATAAATTTATAACACGGATTATAAAATGCTTAAATATTAAATCTTATTTTTATCTGGTACTAGGCGATTATAAAAAATCATTAGAATGTATAAATGAAGCACTAAAGTACGGTAGTAATTTTGATTCGTTATATTATTACGAAGTAATCGATCGATATTATTTAGAAGGTAAAGATTTTTCTTTAGAGTTAATTGCTAAATACTTTTTGAAGGTGATGGATTATTACACAAAACTAGTCCTTACAATGTTGGATAACCTTTTCAATAATCGGATTTACAAATTTAAAAAAGATTTTAATAAATTAGAAGAGTACAACGTTAGTATTAATGACTTTGTTGAGATGGACTTAATCTACAAGATTATTATTGACTATTTTGAAGCAGAAAATAACAATATTGAAAAAGGCGATTTCTTAGAAAAATATTTTAAGTTCAAATCTAGAAAAATCTAAATCATGACCAAATATTTTATTGTGTAAAATATTCTTATGGTTTACATTTAAATCAAATTTAGGAACTTATTTTAAAACGATAATTTAATCCCTAAATATGGAGGTTAATTATGGCAAGGTATAAAAACGGAGACATTCTATTATCTTAATCGACTATGAAGTGCATTGAAACATTGTTTCAATTTGAGTTTTAATTACTATATTTATTAGGAGATAAAATGAAAAAACGTTTAATTATGTTAGTGTCAATTATGACATTATTGACTGTTCCAGCATTTGCTTTTGACGGACAAATGAGAGCGCCTGTTCATAGTTGTGGTGGAACAATGCACGATTATGTAGAAACTGCTGGATCACGGACAGAAAGAGTTACATGTACACATAAACTTTTTGGACATGATAACGTTACTTATACACAATATATTACTTATCGTGTATGTAACAATTGTGGCTATAAAATGCAACTAAGCAGTGAAACAAAAGTTACGAATGTAGAATGTCACGGATATTATTAATAATCAAATGAACATTAAGAAATCAATTAATTTATTATTAGTTACATTGTTATTAACTGGATGCAGCAGTCAGTCGGTGGAAGATAATAGTCAACCAACACCTTCTGCGACAGTTATTAGTGAATCTAAAACTTCTAGCTTATTAGTTCCTATTAAGGAATATAGCCAAGTAAATAATGATAATCATACGGTTAATACGTATGGGTTTGATTTAAACGAAGAATTAGTAACTAATTATATTCCATTTACACAAGATCAATTGAATAAGATAGCTCAACTTGATGGAGTATTAGCAATCGAACCAACCGTGTATTCATTGGATTATTTAACTACAAATGAACAAGATTTAAAAAATCATGAGTCTACCTATCCGACGATATTTGATTATACAGAGCGTAATCATTTAGGTTTTAATGAACAATATACAGAATATTTGGAGATTCCAGAATCACTAATTTTAGAACGTCGTGAGGATTTAAAAGTTTATTCTTTGCCAATTAATCATCCATTTATTGTTAATGATATGCCAATGTTAACGGATGGGTATTTAAATGCGATGAGTACATTTGATTTAAATGAGGATGTTGTTAATCATCAAATTTATCCATTCTATGTAGTTGGGGATTGGAAGGATATTCCACTAGATGCGGGTGAATATCCAAGTGATGCAACAGAAGTAGTAATTAGTGTTAAAGCAGCTGAATTCATTAAATCAATTTATGGTTTAAGTAGTGATGATGAAATATTAGGTATGGAATTACCTTTAGGCGTTATTACAGAAAAAAGTATTATATTATTTAATGAAGTAACAACTTATACTGGTGCTTTATTTGATACTTATAACTATGCAATTAAAGGAATTACGACAGTAGAAGATAGTGATGAAGCTATTGTCTTCTTTAATGAAGACGTTAGTAATATGGAAATGATTCACTCCTATGTAACAAATAAAGAAAATTTAACGTATCAATCGATTCGAATTTTATTGAATTCATCCGCTAATCCAACGCTGGTATTAGATGAAGTCAATGCAATTATAGGTGATTATGGGAATGTATTCACCATCGAATAATTTGTAATTATCCTAATTCATTAAAATGTCAGCAAAAAAATGCTGGCATTTTATATGATGTTACCAATAAAAATAATAGAAAAGCTTTTCTCTTTATTAATTGATATTTCTCGATTAATTTATGCTTAGAAATTTCAACGAACACTAATATCTTGATATTTCTAGATGAAAGCAAATTAAAAATTTTAAGTTTTCAATATTTAAAAATTTATAACCAAGGATAAACCGTTAAAGCAATCAAAAAAGCATTGAGTTATTATTCATTATCATAATAAATTGTGATAATCTATTGCTATGAAGCAATGGATTTTATCCGACTTGCAACAAACCCCCTGTGTGAATGAATGTACACAGGGTTTTCGTTGTATCCAAGCGAGTTCAATGATTGATAAGGCAATGACGTTAGCGGCTTCTTACCGCGAAAATCCACGAGCTATATTAGTCGTGATGCGTAATAGTTATGCTGCGCAACAGCTTTATGATCGCTTAGCAAATTTGTTAAACAGTAATGAAGTGGATTTATTTACGGTCGAAGAAAGTTTACGGGTTGAAGCGATAACAACAAATAATGTCCAACAGGGTAATCGTGTTGAGGTATTGAATCGTTGTTTAGAAGATAGTAATCGGATATTAATCACCCATGCGTTTGCGATGAGTAAAGTAGTACCGTTAGCATCAGATTTTCGTCATGCACAAATTAACGTTAGTGTTGGTCAAGTTTTAAGCATGGATGATTTATGTCAACGATTGATTAATATTGGCTACACGCGCGTGGCGCATGTTTATGCCCCACTCACCTTTGCTAGACGTGGGTTTGTTATAGATGTATTTCCGATTAATGCGCAACCAATACGTATTGAATATTTCGATGATGAAATCGATAGTATTAAAGTATTTGATGTGCAAACACAACGTTCTGTATCTTCTTTAGACAATGCATGTTTATCGGTAGCAAGTGAATATTACTTTAATGCAAAGCAAATTGAGCAAATTAATGGTAGAGTCAATGCATTGTTGGAAAAAGAGAGTGATCCAACACTTATTGAAAATGTAACCAACGATTTAAATCGTTTAAATAATTGCCAATTTGATGCATCGCTTTATCCTTATGTTGCGTATATGGATGATAAAGGATGCTTATTGGATTATTTGCCTAATGCGCAAATAATTACAGATCCGATGCATCAAGTGGTGGATTCACTCAAATATTATCAATTGGAAGCTAGTAATTACTTACAAGAGTTAGTTGAATATAAGAAAATATTGCCAAAGTTTGCTTTGTTTTTTCCAACAACGCAATTGCAAAGTCTAACCCATGGTGAATTTGCACAATTTGCGAATGATGATACTAATGTCCATGAAGTGGATAGTGTTAGTAAATCATTGGAAGAAAATTTAAACTTTTTAGTTAAGCAAACTAAATTTAATCATCAAGTCATTGCAGTTAATGAAAATGATATCGAGAAAGTAATTAATACTTGTTTGCAATTAAATATAGATTACCATTTAATTGATGATACGGACGAATTACCAAGTGGTTTATCGATAACTTTAGAAAGTTATTACGAAGGATTTAGTATCGAATCATTATCTTTGATCGTATTTACGGCCAATGAATTATTTCATCGTAAAAATGCGCTATATCGCTATACCAATAAATACAAACAAGCTGAAAGTTTAAATGCATATACACAATTGAATAATGGCGACTATGTTGTCCATAATCAATATGGTGTTGGTCAATACATCGGCATTGTCACACGGGTTACTAAAGGGTTAAAGAAAGATTATCTGCACATTTTATATGCAGATAATGGGGAACTGTTTGTTCCGTTGGAACAATTCCATTTAGTGCGTCGCTTCGTAGCAGCGGATGGAGTTGTACCTAAGTTAAATAAAATAGGTAGTGATACGTGGAAAAAGACGAAAGCTAAATTAAAAGAATCATTGCAAGATTTGGCACAGCGTTTAGTCGAGCTTTATAGTGAACGAAAAAAAGAAATTGGGTTTGCTTTTCCAAGTGATAGTGCAGAACAATTAGATTTTGAAAATGAATTTGAATATCCGTTAACGCCAGATCAACAAAGTGCGGTTGACGCAATCAAAGCATGTATGGAACTACCGTATCCAATGGACTATTTATTAGCGGGTGATGTTGGGTTCGGTAAAACAGAAGTAGCCATTCGTTGCGCATTTAAGGCGGTTCAAGCAGGAAAACAAGTGGCTGTGTTAGCACCAACCACTTTGTTAAGCCGACAACATTACATTACTTTTGTGAATCGCTTTTCAAATTATCCAGTCAATATTGCATTGTTAAACCGTTTTGTTTCACCAAGTATGGTAAAACAAACGTTAGCGGGAATTCAAACAGGAAGTGTTGACATTGTTGTTGCTACACATCGTATTTTATCAAAAGACATTCGATTTAAAGACTTAGGTCTATTAATCATTGATGAGGAGCATCGTTTTGGTGTGGAGCAAAAGGAACGTCTTGCAGAAATGAAGCACAATATGGATGTGTTGTCTTTGTCTGCGACGCCAATTCCGCGGACTATGCAAATGTCATTAATGGGTGTAAGACAATCTTCGCAATTAACGACACCACCGAATAATCGTTACCCAGTGGCTACGTATGTTGTGGAACACAACGATAAATTAATTAAAGAAGTAATGGAAAGGGAATTGGCCCGTGGAGGTCAAGTATTCTATTTGTTTAACCATACAGTGGAGATTTATCCATATGCTAAGCGCATTCAACAATTATTACCAAAAGCACGTGTTGGCATTGCCCATGGGCGAATGGAGGCGCAAGAATTAGAAGCAACGATGGATGAATTTATTCAAGGGAATACCGATATTCTTTTGTGTACAACAGTTATTGAAAATGGAATTGATATTCCGAATGCTAATACGATTTTAGTTGATAATGCCCATCGGTTAGGATTAGCGCAATTGTATCAAATCAAAGGACGTGTTGGGCGAAGTACACGTATGGGGTATGCATATTTAATGATTCCTGAACATTATCAATTAACTGAAGTTGCGCAAAAACGATTGAATGCTATCAAAGAATTTGCAAACTTAGGGGACGGTTATCAAATTGCAATGCGTGATTTGATGATTCGTGGTGCAGGAGATTTATTGGGGGCCAAACAAAGTGGCTTTATCAATACAGTTGGCATGGATATGGTTATTGAGATGTTGAAAGAGGAAATTGAAGTTGCACAAGATGCGAATAAAAAGCCGAAAGAGATAATTAAAAAACAAGTATTGCCTTTAAATGCGACAATCCCCAATTCATTTACACAGGTAAATTACGATAAACTTGATCTAGTTACAAATTTAGAAAACTGTGACGATAAACAATCATTGTTAGCCTATCAAGATAAAATCAAGGATGAATATGGTAAGTTACCAAGTGAAGTGGAAGAATTGTTTTTGAAACGTCGCTTTGAAATTGCCAGTGACGAGACAAAAATGGAAAAAATCACCATTGGCGCAACAATGACAATCTTATTTAACGGCGCGCTAAGTGCTTTAATGGATGGTGAATTATTGTTTGATACGGTTTATCGTTTAGACAACAATGCAAAGATAGCCTTTAAAAATGGTAAAGTAAGTATTGAATGGAAACAAACCAACAAGAAAAATCTGACCCATTCAATTCAATTAATGGAAAATATCAATACATTGTTAAAGAAAGTAAGATAAAATAAATGTATGCGAGTGGATAAATATTTAAAAGTAGCGCGTATATTAAAAAGAAGAACGATTAGTAAGGAATTAGCGGATAATCAACGTGTATTCGTAAATGGTAAACCAGCTAAGCCAAGTAAGGATGTCGCAGTTAATGATGAAATTACTGTTTTGTATGGGCAACGTTACCTGACAGTTCGAGTACTCGCTTTAGCAAATCAAACGAAGAAAAATGAAGCCAATGACTTATATGAAGTCATTGATGAGGGGTATCGAAGTAATGAGCAATAAATCAAATAAACGCCAACCTAAAAAGAAAATGAAGCCAATGGCTTCGTTAGGTATGCTCATTGTTTATGGAGTATCTGCTTATTTAATTTATGTTTCTTCAACTTTGATATATCAAATGTTTGCTTTGCAACAACAAATAAAATCTACTCAAAGTGAGTTAACGAGTATTCAAAATGAAAATGATTACTTAACGGCACAACGTGATAAGTTAAAAGATCCCAATTATGTCCAAGAATATGCTCGTGGTAATTATATGATGAGCAAAGATGGCGAAACTATATTCTATCTTCCAAGTGATGAAAATCAACCGACTGAATAAATAACATCCCAAGCATTTATTGCTTGGGATGTTTATTTATTCAATATTTAAGTAATGCATCCAAATGGGTGTTTCTTTTTCCCAACATGCTTCACAATGTTTACCATTGGCCTTGGAATAAAGAAATACTCTGTTGTTTTTATAAGTTAATAAGGATTGGATTGAAGTGATTTGTTCCACATAGCGTAAACGATTGTGGGTATTATCACTTTCTTTCCCTCCAAAACTTATATAAAATTCATTATTATTAACCAACGAAGCATTAATATCTTTCAGTAATGGTTGATATATATGATCGATATAAGGTGAAACACAGATGGATTTAGTTAGGATATTCGGGTAAGTAGCCCCCATATATAATGCCATCAATCCACCCATACTTGAACCGCCAATGTATCGCTTAGAAGAATCAATGGACAATTGATAGTGAGATTCAATGGTTGGGATTAATTCATTAATGATCCATTGTGAGAATTCTTTACCACACGCAGTGACATCCTTCCAATAGCTATCATAAAAGTTATATGGTGAAAATTCACATAGCCGTCGATTACCTTCATGATTGCATTCAATTCCAACAACCATTAAATTACATGGATGACTGTCTAAATAATCTTTCAATCCCCAACTTTTTCCATAGGTTGCATCGTGATCATAAAATAAATTGTGGCCATCAAACATGTATATGATTTGTGTTGGTTTTATTTTAGTGTCAGATCGGTAAATATGTAGTGTACGTTCCTGGTTTAGAAAAGGAATAAATACTTGTTCTTTAATGACCATGGATAAGTACTTTCTCAAGAAAATAAGGAAGTTGTTTTTTCCACCAATACCAATGATGTTCGACATCGTGCCCCCATAAATCAGCAAAACATGGAATATTTAATCGACTACAGTGATAGGCGATAGCATTTAAATCAGTAATGGATTCATCTTCCCACGCACCTTGGCCACTACAAATCGTAATATTTAGTTGACGGTATTTATCTAGTATTGGGTTATCGTTTTGCATGTTAGCAAGCATATCAATTGGTGAATTAAAGTATATTTGAGAATCTTGATAATTTGGAAAGAAGAATGCAGCATGATAAATACCGGATAAACCAATGACTGTATCAAAAACATCAGGATAATTTAAAGCAAAGTTAAGGGCATGGAAAGCTCCCATGGAACAACCGGTTGTTCCAATTTTCCCTTCATATTTTTTACCACTGACTTTTTTATAATACCGTTTAATAACAGGGATTAGTTCTTTTACAACGTATTCTTGATAGTATTTGGCATTAGTTATGCGTGTATGCTCATCCAAATGATGGGCATCAAAGCTTTGATTATCGTACCCATCCACACAAACAATCATTACTTCCCCTTTATCGATTATTGGCGCAATGCATTCAACCATACCATTGTCATTAAAATCTTTATATATTCCGTCTTGCGGCGGAAATGCCAAAAAGATTTTCCCACCATTACCGAAAACTTGATATGTCATATCTTGATTTAATATTTTAGAATAATGCGTCTTTTGGTAAGTTAACATGGAATTTTAACCTCTACTGTATCTTCAATAAATTTTCGTGCTTGTTCAATGGTGTCAAAACGGGCAATAAAAGCATAATCACCCATGCAATCACTCAAACCTGGATCCACCTCAATTGTATTCACAATCTCATTGCGATATTTTCCTTGTATAATACCGATTGTTTTTTTGTAAGTATGACGATAGCGTCGTGCGCAATAGCAGGCACAATAACGCGGATTTCTAGGTTGGATATCGGTATTGTCTTTTGTAACCATGTCCGCCCAAATTTGATAAATATCAATGTCGGCTGCGTAGTTAGTTAAACAAGTCTGGCGCCAAACCTCCCGGCGGGCGCATATTCACTTCAAGCCCCAAAATGTCGCCTTTTTTACCTAGGCCAGGTTTATCTTTTTTTAGAATAAAGAATTCTAAGTGAAAGAAGCGTGATGCGCAGTCAAATGCCTTAACTACGGCATTACCTGCTTTTGCTAGTGCGGCGTCCACTTGTGGGTGTGAGTAAAAGAAAAAATCGGTTTGTTCATTTAATACTGTCATAATTGGTGTGGGATAGCAGTGTGCAGTACTGTAAACAATTTCTTTTTTTGAATTACATACTCCGTCGAAACTTACCAATTCCCCATCAATAAATTCCTCCATAATAGTAGGTTCATCTTTGTCATACCAATATTGGAAATAGTCCGTTAAATCTTTATTATTTTTGATCTTATGGGTACCACTGGCTCCCATGCCATTATCTGGTTTAATAATAATTGGATAACCAACTTTTTTAATAAACTTTATGGCATTTTCTGGAGTATCCACTAATTGATAGCGTGCCGTTTTAACGCCTGCTTTCTCATAAAAAACCTTCATTTTTGACTTATAACGTAAACCTTGCACTTGTTGGGTATGATTGCCTGTTTTAATATTAAAATCTTCCCTTAAACGGGCATCATTTTCTAACCAATATTCATTATTGGATTCTAACCAATCGATTGGTCCATAATGGTAAGCAAAATACGCAACAGCTTTATACATTTGTGCGTAATCATTCATATTATCCACACGGTAATATTCCTTTAAGTCTTTTTTTAATGAATCATTCAATTGATCGTATTGACAGTCACCAATACCAAATACTGTGACACCATTATTCACTAAAGAATGTATAAAATGATAATAATTGGTTGGAAAATTTGGTGAAATAAAAATAAAATTCATAAAAATCCCCTTTGTTATTTAGTATTATAGGGCGAACTTTTAAAAAAAGCATTTCCTTATTTTTAAGAAAATGCTTGATTTACTTAGTTTATTTTCAAAATGGATGGAATACCATCATTGGTTGAAATTGTGCAAGATAGTTCATCGCCAACTTGCATGGTTAATAATTTAAGAGCGAATTCGTCACTGAATTCTGCTTTATAAACGTAATTGGATTGATCAACAATGTAGTAATATGTCGTGCCATCTATTTGAATTTGTTGGAATGAATTAATCGTAAATGTTACTTCTTCGCTTCCTAACGAAGGTTCGCTTGATCCACCTGCTTGTTGTATCAAATCATTTAAGCAAGCTTCCACATCATCACTGGCTTTAGTTACGTATACTTGAGTATAATTTTGTGCATCAATTAATGCATACATTTTTACTAAATTGGCTTGATCTTTTAGTGATAATAAATAGTAAGGTCGATTATTTACTTTGACTAAAGTAGGGAAAGTTGCACGATAGCCATAGTTCATGACTTCCCCTTGGGCAGTTTCCATTGCAGCCAATTCATTGGCAGAAGCAACGGTAATTTGTTGTGCTTGATGGGTTCTTAAATTTACTAAATAGAAACCTAAGTTACTGGCATCTGAGTTTACACTGGTAATACCGGTATATAGCCAAATATCTCCATTTTTACTTAAATAGTTATAGCCTTCACTGGTGACTACCACACCTTTTTGGCCAATGATAGAATTGAAAAATCCGTTTTGGTAAGTTCCATAACCATTTAATTGTTCGGTGACTAAGCTTTCTGGGAAGATACGATCTACCCAAGTAGGTTCTTCACCTAATTTATATTTATGCGTTTCTCCAGTTACGGCATTAACTAAAATAACACCTGTAACACTACGTACTGATTCTACACCTTTAAAAGTATAGGTTGTGCACACATAGTATGGATTGCCCTCGTCATCAATTTCAAAGCTTGGTTCGCCAAAGATTTCTGTTGGGTAATGGAAACGAATATGGCGGAGTAAGTCTTTATCTAAGATTGCACTTGGGGTATATTTCATACCTTTTTCTAATTGGACGATATTGGCTTCACCACTGACTGAATTAACGGTAATATATGCAGGAATACCTTGCCCCATATTACTGAAAGTTTTGATTAATCCAGAATACACTAATGGCGTAACACGGTACACTGAATTATCGTAGCTAATTTGAGTATATTCATTCGATACATCAAATTGGGACACAAGATCAGTGATATTTCCCATGACTTTATCTCCAACAATCATCGCGCTTTCTCTGTCAATAAGTGCGGTTTGTTGTGGGTCGAAATCTGGAATTTCTTCAAATCCTACAGTTTCAACTTGGATACGAGAAGCAAATGTTTTTGCTTGGAAAATTGGTGTGAAAAATAAATTAAGTAAGAATATACCACTAATAATGATAATTAATGGTGACAATAACCATTTGTTAATTTTCTTAAATTCATGGATTTGATTTACACTCATGTATTCAATTAAAAACAATACGTAAGCCATAATGATAAAAAACCAAGAAGAACCGGAATGGAAATTTAATGGTGGTAACACGAAATAATAATACAATGCTAAAAAGATTACATTTCCGATTGTCCACCAAACCGTTAGTTTAATTTTCTTTTTCTTATCGTAAACTTTCTTTATTTTTGGTTGCTTTTTTTGTTTAAAGAAAGGGTGTTCATTAGTATTAAATTGATAAAAGTTATGTTGACTCATAGTAGTCCTCCAAAGATTCCATTTTATATAAATGGTGATTTAACTATATCAATATTCATTGATAATGTACACCTATGATAACCCTATGAAGGAAGTGCTAATTAAAAAAGCAAATTAAATGAAATATTTATTCGATAACGTTATACTTTTTGTTATGAATGAAAAGAAATGTCCATGTGAAAAGGAATGCCAATGCACTCAATGTCAATGTGACAACTGTGAGCCGCTGGATGAAAATGAATTGTTGGATGAGTATCCGATTTTAAAGAGGATTTTAAATGAAATTAAAACAAATCATTAGCCTTGTTCTATTAAGTAGTCTTGTTGGTTGTACAGCTGACAATAACGAGTTAACCGGTAATTTATCGGTTACTTTTTTTGATGTGGGTCAAGCAGATTGTAGTTTAATTGAACAGGGAGATACCAATATCTTAGTGGATGCAGGCAATGATGCGGATGGGCCATTGATTGTCCAAACATTATTGGATATGGGAATTAATCAATTGGATGCAATGATTATTACCCATCCTCACGAAGATCATTTGGGTGGAGCGGATGATGTGATTGATGCTTTAAAAGTCAGTGAAGTCATAGGCTTTTATTATGATACAAAAAGTGAATATTACTTGGATTTAATTAAGCGCATGGAAGAGAACCAATTAACATTTACCCAAGTAAATCCGATGCAAACTGTGGACATTAATGGATTGAATGTAAAGATATTGCATGTGGATCCAAACAATAAGGATGTTAATGATAGTTCCATTGCGTTTCGGTTGGATTATAAAGATGTTGGTTTTTTCTTTGGCGGGGATATATCCAATGAGGTAGCGGAAGATTTAACATTATTTGTTAATGGAATTGATGTTTATAAAGCTAACCATCATGGTTCCCGTTACAGTAATTCCGATATCTTTTTAACGGTAATGAGTCCAGATATTACTATTATGAGTTGTGGTAAAAATAATCAATATGGTTTTCCTCATGATGAAGTGATGGAAACATTGAAATGGTTAGATAGTGAAGTTATGCAAACAGATATTGATGGGTTTATTGAATGCGATAGCGATGGTAGTGAAGTGGCATGTACTGCATTAGACAACAAATATCCACTAACTAATGAATATATTATTGGTAACAAGAACTCAAAGATTTATCATTCGTCTACTTGCACTAAACTGCCAGAAAAACGTAATGCTATTGAATTATATTCAACGCAAGTTGCGCAATTATTAGGCTATCAACCGCATCAACAATGCATGAATTAATCGTGCATTGTTTTTTACTTGGTATAATAGATAAAGCTTAGGAGTATTTTTAAATATGTTAGATATTAATGCATTAATTGCCAAAGAATTAACCATTAAACCCACTCAAGTGAGCGCGAGTGTGGAATTAATTGATCAAGGATATACGATTCCTTTTATTTCCCGTTATCGTAAAGAAGTAACAGGAAGTTTAAATGATGAAATATTACGGAATTTAAATGATCGATTAACGTATTATCGTAATTTAGAAGAACGTAAAATAACGGTTTTAAAAACGATTGAAGAACAAGGTAAATTAAGTGATGAACTTAAAGAACAAATTGAAAATTGTTTAACGCAAGTTGCTTTGGAAGACATTTATCGTCCATATAAACCAAAACGTAAAACAAGAGGTACCATTGGTATTGAAAAAGGATGTGAACCTTTTGCCAATGCCATTGTTTTAAATGCTGTAACGAATTTACAAGAAGATGCAAAAGCCTATTTAAATGAAGACAAAGAAGTCAGCAGTGTTGAAAAAGTATTGCAATATACTAGCGATATATTGGCAGAACGTTATAATGATGATCAAGATATTCATGCTTCCATGCGTAAATTGTATGCGAAAAGCGCACACTTAGTATGTAGTTTAAAAGGTGAAGATAATGATGAAATTTATAAAGTTTATTATGAATTTGATCAACCAATCAATAAACTACAAGGCTACCAAATATTAGCTATTGACCGAGGTGAAAAACAAGGCGTTTTATCGGTAAAAGTAAGTAGCGATGATCAAGCGAACTTAGAATGGATGAATCAACACATTATTCATCAAAAAAACTCTCAAGTCGTAGAATTCTTGAAATCAGTAATCTTGGATAGTTATAGTCGCTTGTTAGCACCAAGCATTGAACGTGATATTCGTAATGAATTAACGGAAAATGCACAAGAAGGTGCTATGGGTGTGTTTAAAGCAAACTTAAAACAATTATTATTAGCCCAACCATTGGCTAATCAAACCGTTTTAGGATGGGACCCTGCGTTTAGAACGGGATGTAAGTTAGCTGTAGTTGACCCTACGGGAAAAGTATTAGATACAAAAGTTATTTTTGTTACGGAACCTGCAAGTAAAACGCAAATTGAAAAAGGAATTAATGATGTTATTGCGTTAATTAATAAATATAACATTACGTTAATTTCTTGTGGTAACGGTACGGCATCACGTGAAAGTGAAGCAATCATTACCGAAATCATTCGTCGTTGTGGTAAAGATGTTAAATATGTTATCACCAATGAGGCTGGGGCTTCTGTTTATTCTGCAAGTAAATTAGCCACTGAAGAATTCCCTAAATTTGATGTTGGACAACGTAGTGCGACTTCCATTGCCCGTCGTGTGCAAGATCCATTAGCAGAACTCGTTAAAATTGATCCAAAAAGTATCGGTGTTGGTCAATATCAACATGATATGAATCAAAAACGTCTATCGGAAACGTTGGATGGTGTTGTGGAAGATTGTGTTAACAGTGTGGGTGTGGATTTAAATACAGCATCTTATTCTTTGTTGGAACACATTAGTGGAATTAGTCATACATTAGCCAAAAATATTGTTGCTTATCGAGAAGAAAATGGTTCATTTACGCAACGTAATCAATTATTAAAAGTAGCTAAGTTAGGACCTAAAGCGTATGAATTGGCAGCCGGTTTCTTACGTATTCGTAACGGTAAAGATATTTTAGATAATACTGGAGTGCATCCCGAAAGTTATTCCGTGGCACGTGAAGTCATCAATCAATTATCATTGGAGGATATTTTTGCCGGTGGAGATGCTCAAAAAGCAGCTATCGCTAAAATTAACTTTTTATTATCAAATGATAAAATGATCAAAGATTTAGCAAAGAAATGTAATGTCGGTGAGCCTACGTTGGTCGATATTTTGAAAGAAATTTCGAATCCAGGAAGAGACCCTCGAGAAGATGCGCCAGCACCTATTTTACGAGCCGATGTACTAAAGATGGAGGATTTAACTCCTGGCATGAAATTAAAAGGTACTGTACGTAATATTACTGACTTTGGTGCCTTTGTTGATATCGGTGTTCATCAAGATGGACTCGTTCATAAATCAAAGATGAGTAAACGCTTTGTTAAAAATCCATTGGATATTGTTAAACTGAATGATATTGTTGAAGTTACTGTATTAGAAGTGGATTTAAAACGCAAACGTATCCAATTATCAATGGTGGAAAAATAATGGGTTTAACATTAAAAGAATTGTTAGCACTAAAAGTGGATCTATTTACCATTGAAGAAAGTAATGATTGTTTGCAAATAATAATTCATTGCATTGGATGTAATAGTGAAGCTATTGATATTGATTATACCTATGGGGAATTATTGGTAAGTGCCACTAATGATGAAATTCAAGATAGTAAATCATTATTCTTAGGCTTTGATGTTGATATCGATGATATCACTATTGAAAAACAAGCCAAACAAATTGTACTTACTTTCCCAAATGAAGATTAAAAAATACGGTTGAGTCGAATGACTCAACCGTATTTGGTTATAAAAATTTCGATTGTCTGGTGAGCAGTCGAGCTTAAGCGGAGTGATAATGAAAAAAGGCTCCTAGCTGTTCAATGATTATGTGCTCTGTGAAATCACATATTGTGTATAGAAGGAGGCGTCATGAATGAACTTAATGATTACGGAGTTTATCATATTAAAAATGGAATTTTAAGAATCAGGTAGTCTTTGCACCGAAGTATAGACGAAAGCATTTTATGAAGTTAGGAGACTCGAGGTTGGTCAAATTTTGAGAATACTTTGGCATTGCAGGGTGTGAATATAATTGAAGCAGAGGTTTGCATAAATCAAATTCATAGGCTGATTGAAATTCCCGTAAAAATGAGTGTTTCATTATTCATGGAATTTAAAAGGTAAAAGTAGTCAAATAATATATGAAAGATGGTTAAACGCAAAATTCAAATATTGAAACAGAGAGTTTTGGTGTAGGTGATATTACGTTGGTACAGTTGGAAAGAATATAAATAAAATAAGACTGTATAATAAAAATCAATCTAAATAACCATCTAACATAGTTACCATTTAAAATTGTAGTTTCTCTTAGTAAAATATTGGAGGATAAATTTATTTTCTACCATCTTGATACTAAATAATTTGAGTTACCTGTGTTAAGTGGTTACTTGTGAAAATCAATTAAAAGAAGGTAAAGAAGTAGAACCATTGGAATTTGAGGAACAGTTTACGTGAAAAAGAGATAGTGTACTACGTAGATAACTTTCCCGATTTAAGCGACGCTTTGGAATAGATTTTTGCCATTAACAAAAAACAACGGCTAGGTCGGGGAATGTCTATTTAATCTTGCAATTCTTTGAAAAAGTTATTAGTTGAGAATATTATTGCGTTATTTGTATTATAGGGTTATATTTAATAAAGAAATTAATTGTTATTTTTACTTAGGGACGAAGAAAATCATGAGCTTATTAAAATGCAATAATTGTCATAGTGAATTAAAAGAAGTAGATAAAGAATACCATTGTCACAAATGTGGGAAAAGGTATAGAGTGCATTTAACCGTTGGTTATTGGTTAGCTTTATTTTTTAGGCTCTGTCACAACAAATGGTTGATTTTTGACGAGAAATAGCGTATAATAAT
>CALCFG010000146.1 GCA_937900565.1 uncultured Erysipelotrichaceae bacterium | reverse complement strand
TGGCTATTTATCAACTGTTTGTTGTGACATAGCCATCCTAAATAATAACTACCTTAAGGATTATATGGTTCAATGGATATTGAATAATCCAGATAATCTAAGTAAGACGATGGTGTAAAGCCTTCTGGGAATTGGGCACTAATCAGCGCTAAGCCATCCCTCGTTGGTAATTGTCGAATTGTTTCCACTTCATTTTTGAATAAACGTGCCCCATAGTTATTGCTTGGATCAGTGAAACAATTGGGCCCAATTCCGATATAGTAAACTGAAGGTGCCATCGATGAATATATATTAACAATGATTTGATTACCTTGTATGCATTGGCAATTGATATCAAAACCAATATTATTAATATCATAGTCCCCATCATAAATATGTTTTGGTTTACTATTATCCACTACATAATTGGCTTGATTAAGTACAGTGGGTTGAAACGTTAGTTTATTTTGCTTTGTTGAACAGGAACAAAGCAAAACAATAACTGCAAATAAATAGTTAGCCTTCATGATGTCGTATCTTTTCTATATTAATGATTTGATCACATATATCCAATAAATCATGATCATGGGTCGCAGTTAGCAATGATTTGATCATTTGTTTATTATCATCATCTAACGATGATGTGGGTTCATCCGCTAAAATTACTTTCGGATTTTTTAGCATTAATCGTGCGAAAGCAACACGTTGTTTTTCCCCACCACTTAACTGATAAACTGGTTTATCTAAAATATTAAATAAACCTAACGTATTTAATGTACTTTCAAAAGCTTTATCATCGCATTTGTGTTTAAACTTGTATAAAATCTTTAAATTATCACGCACTGTTTCATTGTTCATTAAGCCATAATCTTGAAAGATATATCCGACGATATTGCGACGTATCATTAATTTATCTTTATTACTTTTAGTTAGCTTATTGTTAAAATAAATACTTCCTTTATCAATGGGTTCAATCATTCCCATTATATTTAGTAGTGTTGTCTTACCACTTCCACTGCAACCCCACAAAGCTATAATTTGATTTCCTTTAAATGTTAAAGATACATCTTGATATAACGTAAACTGTTTAAAGCTTTTGGACATATCTTTTATTTCAATATTCATTTGTTACCTCTTTTAATAATTACATGATTCAATACACTGTATCCAATAACTTCAAGTAAACCATAACAGAATAAGCTAATTAATATTGCCTTAAATGATGTTAATTGATGATTTACTAGACAAATAGCAAAAGCAAATACTGTGGGAATACTAAATTTAATCATATATGCGCCTAATGTGAGTGTTTGATTTCCTTCAACAAACCGTAAATAATACTTTTTACTATTCGCAACATTGTCAATCATTGCTAATACAATCATAATGACAATAAGACTAATAAATAACACAATAAAGGGAATAATAGATGTTAAATACATCGTATTAAAGGTTGTTAAATACCCTAAATATCGATTCTGTAATGATTCAATACGAAATGGTGTTTGATAACCAAAATGATTAAATAATTGATCAATAGCATTTACTGTTGCTTCATAACCAAGCGAAGAATAAAACTTTAATGATTGAATGGAAAGTTGACTACTAGATTCCGTAGGATAAATAATTAGTGGATATTGACTCAATGAATCTTTTAATAGTAATTCTTGCAAAGCATAGTTCTGTAAGTTTTCATTGATTTCAATATATTCAACATTATCTAGATCATAACCATAGTCAACCAAATAACTATTGACTAATTCTTGATTAATGGATTGATCATTATGATCAATCACATATACTTTGCTTGGATCAATACTGTCAATCAATCCATAATGATCGATATAACCTTTATCAATAATATAAGCATAATCTGGATTATTGACATTGGAATAATCACTTTTAAGTAACATGGATTGATTAAACTCAAAGGCTTGATAATCATCCATAAATATTTGATAAATCTTATTTGTATTGGAATATCCTAACTCATCAAAATAAGTCGAATTTTTCCTAGAGCCAAACATGTAAAGATTATTTAAAGTTGATAAAACAATCTCTTTTCGATAATTTTCAATACAGTAGTTTTTTGTCGCTGATAAGAATGGTAATGTTAATGGAATCATTAACCAAACAATAACTAATTTAAACACTAAACATGTAATATTAATAGGTTCTAAATAGTTTTTACCATTAATGGATACCAGAATTGGAATGACATAAAATACACCATAAATTAATAGTGAAAATAGAATACTCAACCCAATGATTTGAACCTGTTGCATTGCTAATGCAAATACAACAACTTTAAATGTATACAAGTTATTTCTAAAACATATAAATAGTAATGCATAAAGAATTAGCATTATCAAAAGTACAAATTGTATAAAGGATTTAGCGAACAAACGATTAAATATTTGCAATGTACTAAACCCTTCATTTTTAT
>CALCFG010000145.1 GCA_937900565.1 uncultured Erysipelotrichaceae bacterium | reverse complement strand
TTATCAGAATAAAGTAATTGCAGTTTATGAAAAAGAAAATGAATCAACTTATAAATGTAAACGAGGATTATGGTAATGGAAATACGTCATATTAATTTAACCACTCAATTAAATAATAACCAACGTGTGGCATGCATTGGCTATTTTGATGGTTTGCATTTAGGTCACCAACAATTAATTCAAGAAACATTACGAGTAGCTAAAGAAAAAGGATGCATTGCATCACTGATTACCTTTGATCCAGATCCTTGGATAACTATTGGTAAGATTAAAAGTGCTGCGCATATTACCCCATTGCCGCAACGTTTAGTTTTAGCGCAATATTTTGGCTTAGATGAGGTGTTAATTTTAGATTTTAGTCAAGATATTGCTGGATTAAACATTGATGATTTTGAATTATTATTACTTAATCAAGGCATTAAATCACTAATTGTAGGATTTGATTTTTCTTATGGTGCTAAAGGAAAAGGAAATGTGGAAACTTTGAAAGCCAATAACCGTTTCGATTTGCATGTGGTTACTGCCTATCAAGATGCATTAGGTAAAGTATCTTCCACACGCATTGACCAAGCATTATTGGATGGGAATATTGATTTGGCGAATCAGTTGTTAGGCTATCCTTTCTTTGTACAGGGAACAGTTATTCATGGTAAACAAGTGGGAAGGGAATTGGGCTTTCCAACAGCAAATGTACAAGTGGCTGATGATCAGTTATTACCAAGCAATGGTGTTTATGCTGCTAAAGTATATGTTAATGGTAAATATTATCAATCTATGATAAATATAGGTCATAATCCTACTTGTAATTATGTACGCAACCTTTCCTTAGAAGCGCATATTTTTGATTTTAATGAATCCATTTATGATCAACCAATTAGTTTAGTTTTCTATCATAAAATTCGCAATGAAATTAAATTTAAAGGAAAAGAACAACTGATTGATCAATTATGTAATGATAAATTGGCAATAAAGGTATACTTTAATGGAAAATAATTATTTTGCTTATATTCGTAATACGGTTTTTCACGATGAATTTGATCAATACCTAGCTTGCTTAGATAAACCAATATCCAAAGGAATTATTATCAATGGGAATCAAAGTAAAGGCTTTGCTTTATTAAATCAATTCGGTATTCAACTTCAAACCAGTGGGATTGCAAAAGATAGTTATATTGTGACCAATGATAACTTTCATGCTAGTGATTATGGTCTATATCACGTGGGTGCTTTTTATAGTCAGGAAATATCTGCAAGTTCTGCTGTGGAAGTATTGGATGCTCAAGTGGGTGAAATAATATTGGATGCCTGTGCATCTCCTGGGGGTAAAACATGTCAAATTGCCAATCGCATTGGCGATGATGGGGTTGTTATTTCGAATGAAAAAGATAAATTAAGGGCAAATACATTAGCGAACAATTGCATTGATCTTGGGTTAGATAATACGATTGTGCTTAATGAAGATGCATCATCTCTTTCATCTAAATTATCAGTTTCTTTTGATCGTATCTTAGTGGATGCTCCTTGTTCTGGTGAAGGGATGATAAAAAAAGAAAAAGACGCTGTATTGAATCAATGGTCCATTCCTTATGTTGAAAAGATAGCAAATTTGCAATTAGCAATATTAAATGATGTCAGTAAATTATTAAAAGATAATGGCACACTCGTATATTCAACCTGTACATTTAACACGATTGAAAACGAAGGTGTTGTGTTACGTTTTTTAGATGAGAATCCTAATATGTCTTTGGATTTAATTAATGTTAATTGGGGAAGAAAAGGTCTAGTAATCAATGATTGCCTCGAATTAGCCAAATGTCGTCGTATTTTACCAATGGATGGTGGGGAAGGACATTTCATTGCTCGTTTTATTAAACATGAAGCATCTTCTACGAACCGATACTGTATTAAATCGTCTCCATTATCTAAACAACAAAAAGACTATATTCAATCAATTATTCCTAACTTACCCAACAATTATTTCCTTAAAGCAAATCGTCTTTTTGGTTGTAATCAGCCATTGTTGGATATGGGAAAAGCTAAAGTGATTAAATACTATACTCATCTGGGTGAATTTGCTACCAAGCGTTTTGAGCCAAGTTATGATTTATCCCGCAGTAAATCCTTTAATAATAAGATAAATCATTACGCAATCGATTTAATTCAACTCAATCACTGGCTAAAAGGTTATCCAATTAATGCGAATGTTAAGGGGTGGGTTATATTAACTTATCTTGGTTACCCAATTAGCTTTGGTAAAGGCGATGGTAATGTTATTAAAAACAAGTATCCAAAAGCCAAAAGGATCAATTATGATGTGGTATAATACAGTAAATATTGATTAGGAGAAAAAGTGTATGGCACAAGAATATATCTGCATTAATTCAAATAAAGAAAATGGTATTGTTGCATTAAATAGCAATGTGTTTGAAACCATTGCAATTATTAGTTGTGAAGATTTGAAAGGCATTTTATTGGCTGATGATAAACCATTTAATAAAGCAGTCACTTGCAAAGTAATTGCGAATAAATTAACCATTAATATGAATGTATTAATGAAACAAGGTGTAAACTTTGTTAAACAATGCGATGATTTACAGCTGAATGTTAAGCGTAATGTTGAAACAATGACTGGATTATCCAGTTGTATTGTCAATGTGGAAGTGGTTGGTTACGCAGCATAGGAAATTAGGAGCTTACGCTCCTTTTTTATTAAAAAAGGATAGTGATTAACTATCCTAAAATGTATTATTCATTAATGATCGGGTGAGTAATAATATTATGGTAACGGTCTGGACCTACTGAAACTAACGATATTTTTGTTTGGCAATAATTCTCAATGAATTGAATATATCGTTGGCAATTAATTGGCAACGCATCAAATTCACGAATGGATGAAATATCACAACACCATCCAGGTAATACTTCGTAGATTGGGGTAATGTCTTGATAACTTTCAATGCTTGCTGGCATATAGGTAATGGTTTGATCTTTGTAACGATATCCAACACATACCGGGATTTCTTTAAACTCACTTAAGCAATCAATTTTCGTTAATACAATATCCGTTAATCCATTGATGCGACAAGCTTGTTTTATAACAATTAAATCTAGCCATCCCACACGACGTGCTCTTCCAGTAGTAGCACCGTATTCATGGCCAATTTCACGTAATTGATTTCCTTGAACATCCAGTAGTTCCGTAACAAATGGGCCTTCCCCGACGCGGGTTGAATAAGCTTTGACAACACCAATCACTTTATCAATTTTATTTGGGGCTACACCCGCTCCTTCACATACACCTGCACTTGTAGGACTACTGCTAGTAACGTATGGGTAGGTACCATAGTTAATATCTAACATATTGGCTTGGGCACCTTCAAATAATACATTTTGATTGGTTTCGAGTGCTGTATTGACCATATCCAATCCATCTACAATATGAGGTAGTAAGCGATTACGTACTGGTTTAATTTGGGTTAATAACTGATCCAAATCAAATGGTTTTTCATTGTATAACTTTACCAATTGTTCATTTTTAAATTGTAAAGTTCGTGCCAGTTTTACCTTAAATTGATCCCAATCCAATAAATCTGCTACTCTTAAGCCAATTCGGGTAAATTTATCGGCATAACATGGGCCAATACCTCTTAAAGTAGTACCGATTTTATTGTCACTTAATGCTTTTTCTTGCAATTGGTCTAACTTAATATGGTAAGGAAGAATCAAATGAGCCCGTTGGGCAATACGTAAATGATCACACGTTAATCCTTTCGCGATTAATTGATCCATTTCTTCCAATAAAACAAAAGGATCAATAACCACCCCTGGTCCAATTAAACAAAGTGCATTAGTATTTAAAATACCGGAAGGTAATAAATGTAAAACCGTTTGTTCACCATTAACCACTACGGTATGCCCAGCGTTATTTCCACCTTGGAAACGTACAACATAATCCATCCGATCGGCCAATATATCAACAACTTTACCTTTTCCTTCATCGCCCCATTGTGCACCAACAACTACATAATTTGCCATTAAATATCATCCTTTCAACTAACGAAAATATTATACGGAATAGATAAGTAAATGGAATAATAATTTGTTTATTTCATCAGATTTTTACAAAGTAAAGGCTTTCTTATGTAACATTACAAGGCTAACAAATAATTAAAAATAGCGTATAATAAAAGCACTTAAAAAAGCATATGGGTTTATAATCCCACTTTTTTAATGTATGATTAATCAAAATTGTAAAGGAGTATATTAATGTCTTGTCAAGATAATAAAGAATTTACATGCCATGAATGTGGTTGTGATGAATGTCATGAACATGATTGTGATCATTGTGATGTAGAAAACTGTCAATGTGATCATGATGCGTGTCATTGCACATGCAATGATAATCATGATGGATGTTGTGATCATTGTAATCATGATTGCAATGACAATTGCAGTGGCTGTAGCAGTGATCCAAGTCAATCATGCAATCATGATTGTGCCCACTGTGAAGCCAATTGTTCTTCACGCATTGAAAAATTTGAATTAAATCCATTATCATCAGTACGTCATACTATTGGTATCGTATCCGGAAAAGGTGGCGTAGGTAAAAGTTTTGTCACTTCGTTATTAGCAAGTAGTGTCAGTAAAAAGAACTACAATGTAGCTGTATTGGATGCGGATATTACAGGTCCGAGTATGGCGAAAGTATTTGGTATAGATGATCATGCCATAGGTAGTGATCAAGGAATTTATCCCGCAACCAGTGCTTTAGGAACTCAAGTTATTTCAACCAATATGTTATTGGAAGATGAAGAAACGCCAGTGATTTGGCGTGGTCCAGTATTGGCTGGTTTAGTGAAACAATTCTACAGTGATGTTATTTGGGAAGATGTCGACTATATGTTTGTGGATATGCCTCCAGGAACTGGGGATGTTCCTTTAACGGTATTTCAATCTGTACCACTGGATGGCATTATTGTGGTGACTACCCCACAAGATTTAGTGAATATGGTGGTAATGAAAGCTGTTAATATGGCGAATCAAATGAATATTCCAATTTTAGGTATCGTTGAAAATATGGCATACTTTAGTTGTGAAGAATGTGGTTGTCGTAATTATCCATTTGGTAAAGGGGATGTGCAAGGCTTAGCCAATAACTTAGATATCCCTTATGCCTTAGAATTACCAATTAATCCCGATTATGCAAAATTAAGCGATTTAGGTCGCATCGAGTTTGTCGATAATGATGATATGAATGATTTTGCTCAAGCATTAATCGATCATTTGGATAACCAATAATACCCAATACGCAAATAAGAGAAAAGGAGTGAATGGTAACATTGACTCCTTTTTAATATTGCTCACGATTATTCCAGCAATACTGGCTATACTTAATAACACCATAATCCTTTCAATTGAATTGTCCATGACAAAACTTAATACAAGTAATGTATCTCCAAAACCCATTACTCCCATTAGATTAAATAACAGAAATAATAACACCACTAAAAACGAGCTATTCAATTGAAAGTGTATAGGAATATGTAATATTAACCATAACACTAATGGAATTAAATTAATTTCCATGGATTTAATGTCATCATACACAATCCATAAACTTAATACGATTAATACAATTGTTCTCATAACTTATTTAAAAGCCAATAAAGTGGGGACCAATATTATTTAAATTGGCAGATACGAGTTAGGGGTACTTTATTGGCTTTCATTATGTATGAGGGAATAGTATGGATTAATACTTACAAATAAATTGGGAAATTTCCAGATAAAATATTTAATAAATTTTTAACAAAAGATTGCAAATGTAATAAATTCGATCATTTCATTACTAGATGACTAGTCTAATATAAGGAAAAGAATTTGAAGAAATTATTATGTGGATTGCTAAGTATTGCTTTGCTAAGTACATGTATGAGCAAATCATCCGCACCCAGTGAAAGCTCAATGAAATCAGGTACTTACAGTGTGAGTGCAGCAGGTTACCATGGTGACATTAAATTAGATGTTACTGTGGATGAAACATCAATTGTAAGGATTGATGTTGTCGATGAAAATGAAACAGAAGGTATTGGTAAAGATGCGTTACCTAAATTGATTGAAGTTGCGATTAGTCAACAAGTGGCACCGGTAGATTCAATTAGTGGTGCAACATTAACTTCGCAAGGATTTAATGATGCTTTAGTGGATGCGTTAACGCAAGCGGGAGCTAACTTAGATAACTTTAAAGCAAGTCAAGGTGAAGTGGCTAAGGAAGCTGTGGAAGAAAGTTATGATGTTGTTGTAGTTGGTGCTGGACTTGCAGGATTAAGCAGTGCATTAACGGCATTGCAAAACGGTAAAAGTGTTGTTTTAATTGAAAGATGAGTGTTATTGGCGGGGCCAGCGCAATGGCAGGTGCAGGTGTCGTTTCAAGCTTAAGTAAAACATTTGCTGATAATGGTGGTGTTTTATATACCAGTGTTAAGGCTGATGAATTAATTGTAAATGAAGGCAAAGTAGTGGGTGTTAAAGCAAGCTCAACAGCCAATGATTATACATTCAATGCGCCTCGCGTAATCCTAGCTACTGGTGGTTATGGTGCAAATAATGAATTAGTGGCTGATCAATACAAAGCATTTGTTTATGCTAGTGCTGAGTGCTACTGGAGATGCGATTGCAATGGTAGAACCACTAAATGCGGATTTAATTGATATGGATTTAATTAATACGCAACTTCACTCAATGATCTTACCAAGTGGTTTGGGTCAATATTGTAATCCGGGTGTTGGTAGTGCTTATTTAGTCAATCAAGATGGTGTTCGTTTTACCAATGAACAAGGTAATGCTTGGGATTTGATGCAAGCAATGAAAGAAAATGAACGTCAATATTTAGTTATGGATCAAGCAAGTTTTGATGCATTTAATCAAGCCATGATAAATTCAGCTATTTATACGCAAGATGATGTTACCACTTGGTTAGCGAATGATGGTCAAGGTAATCCATTTATGGTAAGTGCTGAGTCGATGGAAGTGTTGGCAGAAAAATTGGATGTACCATCTGATGCATTAGTGAAAACAATGAATCAATATAATATGGACGCTGCGAACGGAAGCGATAGTTATAATCGAACAATCAATTCTAGTATTAGTGTAGAATGTCCTTACTATGCATTGCAAATGTATATTCGTTATTATGCATCATTGGGTGGATTACATATTAATGATTAAATGCAAGTATTAACAAAAGATCAAACACCAATTGAAGGATTATATGCTGCCGGTGAATTGTTGTTGGTGTTGAAGGTGATGTTTATATGGGGGCTACATTGTTTGGTTGGGCTATGACAAGTGGTCATTTAGCATGACAAACTGTATCTCAATAATTCATTTTAAATAAATAGTTAACAAAGGCATAAATGAATACTATCATTGATGTCTTTTTGATTCCTTAAAAAAAAGAAAGCTTTTTTGTATAATATTAGTGTTATGGATAAGAAGAAACAAATTATTGAAGTTGTGTCCAATTTATTTTCTGAACGTGGCTACTATGGTGTTGGATTAAATGAATTGTTAACTTTATGCAATGTACCTAAAGAAAGTTTTTATCATTATTTTACCCCAAGGTAAAAAGCAATTAATTAGCGAAGTATTGGATTATTGTTATCAAGGGATGATGCAATCCATTAAGCAACGTTTTAAAGTCGAGTCTTATGAAGATACGTTTGTTAATATGGCTAAACGATTGGCTTCCAGTGTCGAAAATCGTTCCCACTTTTATTCATTAACTTTATCCATGTGTGGTATTGAATCAGTTTATTTGGATAAATCGGTTCAAGAAAAAGCTGCTGCTATTTATATTGAGAAAAGCAGAAAACTCATAAGTCTTTAGCTTATGAGATGAATGCTAAAGCGTTATAATATATGCAGTTCTTTGAAAAGTTAATGTATATGGTTCTTACTACCAATCATTAGTAAGGTAAAACATTAAATGTGAAGTAGACATCTTCTTAAAATGTAATAAGTACATATTAAATAAGTAGCGGTGTGTATCGATAAGATACTATCCAGTAGAGGCGAAGTGGACACGCCTGTAAGAATAAGGATTGCTTAACAAAATTAAGTACGAAAGGTTCTATCTAACGATAGAATATCAAACTTCTTAAAAGTAGATAGTATTAACTATCTATACGAAGCCAACAAATCTTTAGTTTGTTGGTAGTTCACAAAGACTGGCAAGAACAATATTATTTATTTATCCATCAAACCATTCATGATGAACATCACGCACGGCTAAAAGCACAAATGATTTTTGCGTTGGTGCATGGATCGATGATTTCTTCATGGATCAAACAAGATAAAGCAGATTTGGAATTAATTCAAGAAGGAATTGTAGATATTCTAAAACGTTAAGGAAGTGATAATTCTTTATGAAAAGTAATTATTTGATTAATAATATATTGGCAATGTTTATATTAGATATTGCCAGTTGTGTTCTTTGTCTATATCTATGTAATTTTTTTGCTTTATCATGGCGAATTATTACATTGTTATGTTTTATATTAGTACTTATTGTAATTCCATGGATTGTGTGGAAGATGCAACCAGCAATACAAGCTTATATGAATAGGAAGGTGATTAACGATGAGTAAACACGTCGTCATTGCTACCGGAGGAACCGGTGGTCATATTTATCCGGCGCTAACGTTTGCCAATGCTTTAGTAAAACGGGATGCTACGATTAAAATTACTTTTGTGGGCAGTAATCAACGCATGGAAAAAGATATTATTCCAAGTTACGGATATTCATTTTTTGGTCTTGATTTGATTGTACCTAATGGTAATGTTATCAAAAAGGCCAAAGCCGGAGTTTCGTTATTAAAAGCTACTCAAAAAATGAAATTATTCTTTAAAAAAAATCCTTGCGATTTAATTGTGGGGTTTGGTAATTATATTGAATACCCTGTAATTCATGGCGCAAACGATTATAATATTCCTTATATTTTGCATGAACAAAATGCCATTGTGGGTAAAGCTAATTTAATGTTAAGCAAGCGAGCAAAATGTTTAATGTTATCTTATCCACCAACACAAAACATTGACTGCGATTATGTTGTAACGGGTAATCCGCGTTCCTATGAGGCCATTCAAGAATTAAAGAATAATCCTTTATCCGCAAAAGATTATGGATTTAAACATAATTATCCTATTGTTACTATTATAATGGGATCATTGGGCAGTAGTAGCATTAATGCGTTGCTCAATGATTGCATTGATTTATTTGCAAAACGGAAAATCAATTATATTTTAGTCAGTGGTAAAAATAGTGGAGATAGCTTACATTATGCGGATCAATACGATAATATTCGTATGTTTACTAGTGTGGATGGAATTAAAACATTCCATGCATCCACATTAATCGTATCTAGAGCAGGTGCGAGTGCTTGTGCAGAAATTTTTGCATTGCAAAAACCGTCCATTCTAATTCCAAGTCCTTATGTACCAAATGATCATCAAACGAAAAATGCGTTAGCTGCGTTAAATGCCAAAGCGTGTTATTTATTACGGGAAGGTGATGCCAATGCAACGGTATTGGATAATACAATCGCTCAATTAATTCAAGACAGTAAACAATTGGATAAAATGAGTAATGCATGTGCTTCGTTACGATATGAAAATAGTGTGGATGATATGATAGATATTGCGTTAAAGGAAATGAATCATGGAAGAAATTATTAAAAAAATTAGTTTACATGCCGATATCGATACGAATCGTAGTTTGCAAGATTGCACAACATTGCGCATTGGGGGCAATGTGGATTATATGGTCTATCCGTATGATTTAGATTCAGCAGTGGAAGTATTAAAAATATTATCCAATGCGCAAGTTAATCGAACGATTATTGGAAATGGATCAAATTTATTGGCTTCAGATCAAGATTACCATGGCATTGTTATTCGATTAAGTAAGTATTTAAATCAATACGATATTTCCAATACAACGGTAATTGCAGATGCGGGCTGTTCTATCATTTCGTTGGCTTTTGCTTGCGCAAAGGAAGGATTAAGTGGTTTGGAATTTGCGGGAGGAATTCCTGCAAGTTTGGGTGGAACCATTTATATGAACGCTGGAGCTTATAAATCGAGCATGAGAGAAGTGGTAGAAGCTGTACTTGTCTTTAAAGATGGAGAATGTGCTTGGTTAAGCAATGAAGAGTGTCAATTTGGTTACCGTCGTTCTATTTTTCAAGCTCATAGGGATTGGGTGATTTTGGGTGCTAAATTGCAACTGCAACGAAAAGATAAAGATGACATTTTAAGTTTAATGGATTCACGTAGACAGCGCCGCTTTGATTCGCAACCGTTGGATGTACCAAGTGCAGGTAGTGTTTTCCGTAATCCAAGTGATAACTCTGCTTGGACATATATTGATGGGGTAGGATTACGAGGGTATCGGATTGGGGATGCTCAAGTTAGTCAAAAACATCCGAATTTTATTGTTAATGTTGGTAAGGCGAAAGCATCTGATTATTACGAATTAGTACAATTAATTCAACAAAAAGTTAAAGATAAATATGATATTGATTTAATCATGGAAGTGGAGAAATTTAACTGGTAATGTTTAAAGGAAAAACAGACAATACGAAAACGCAATCCGAGGATAAAATTTCCACTTTGTTGGATACAATTGAAAATCATGAGGAATCTGCTCAAGCAAATGCCATTTTTTTGCATAAAAAGTTAAATCAAATAAATCAATGGTTTGCTAACCATCAAAAAAAATATTTTATGATTGCTTACGTTATCGTGTCAGTGTTTGTTTTATTTATTTATTTATTGTTACCATTATCCAAAGTTAAAAGTGTTCGCGTTGTTGGTAATCATTACCTTACGGATTTATATGCCAATAAATTGATTAAAGATACAACAAGTCGCTTTGCTTTATTAAATTTTGATGCCATTGTTAATTATCGTTTACAAAAGAATCCATGGATCAAATCCGTATCAACTTCAATTGATGATAAACAAATACTAACGGCTACGATTCAAGAAAATCAACCGATAGGGTATTACATTAATGATGATTTGGAAACAATCATCGTATTTTCGGATGGTAAAACAATACTATCCAATGCGTATACTACAGATACGTTAGCTAAAATTCCAGTGATTATTCATTTTGACGAGTCCAATTTTGATTTGTTGGTATCAGCGTTTAATCAAGTGGATCCTTTAATGATAGAATCCATTGCAGAAATTGATAAGCTATCATTAAGTTATGATGATGAATTGATTATGTTAACGATGTCAGATGGTAACTATTTTATTGGATCGCGCTTTGGTATGGGAATGTTGAACTCGTATAACAAAATTGCCAGTAAACTTAGCGGAAATGGTTTTTGTCTTTATGCCACTGATAATCAAAATGTTATTTATCAAGCGGCTTGTCCTTGGATTGAGCCAGAAGAAAAACCGGTGGATTATTTCTTGGATTGTGATGGTAATCCAATGTTGGATGCTTCAGGTAATCCAATAGCTATTCAATATTTAACTGACGCTAATGGTAATTATATTTATGATAGTAAAGGGAATAAAACGATAACCAATCAAATAGAAATGCCTAATTGTGAAGTGGAAGCAAATGACGATCCAAATATTAATGCAAATGCCGAAGAAAATAGTCAATAAGTGAATTTAGCGGGTAAAAATCGGACATTAATGTTGAAAATGTTGTGAAAACAACGTAAACAATGAATTACTAACCATAATTTTAGGTATAATGTTAAGGATATGGAGGTATTTATGCCAATTAAAAAAGAAAATGATTTAGGACGTGTAACCATCTCTGAAGAAGCAATAGCTCAAATGTGTGGTGCCGTTGTGTGCGAATGTTATGGTGTTGTTGGCGTTGCGAGCCAACAAGTCGTTCGCGATGGTTGGTATCAATTATTAAATAAAGATAATTATTCTAAAGGTATTGTTGTACGCAAAGGCAACGATGGGTTAGAAATTGATGTATATATTATGGTTGCTTATGGTATCCGTGTTTCTGAAGTTGTTAATGAATTGCAAAATCGTTTAACGTATGAATTGGAAAAAACACTGCAACAAGAAATTAAAGCAATCAATGTTTATGTGCAAGGAGTGAAAAAGATCGCCTAATGGATAAGTTGAATGTAATTAATGGATCCACTTTTAAACAAATGATTGAAAGTGGCGCAGCCATGTTAAATAACCACAAAGAACATATTAATGCATTAAATGTATTCCCAGTACCTGATGGAGATACAGGAACGAACATGAGTATGACATTTAATTCAGGGTTTGAAAATGTTAGAAACTGTGGAAGTAATGAATTGGTTGAAGTTGCTAAGGCCTTAAGTAAAGGTTTATTAATGGGCGCACGTGGCAATTCTGGCGTTATCTTATCGCAAATTTTTAGAGGCTTTTATACCTCATTGGATGGCATGAGTGAATTAAATGGACTAGCGTTAGCAAAAGCTTATGATAATGGGGCTTATGTTGCTTATAAAGCAGTCATGAAACCAGTCGAAGGTACAATTTTAACTGTAATTCGTGAAGCCGCTTATTATACGTTGGCTTATGCCAATGCCAATCCGAATGCATCTGTTAGTGATGTCCAAGATTATATGGTTGAACAAGCTCGTATTAGCTTAGATCATACGGATGAATTGTTGCCAATTCTTAAAGAAGCTGGGGTAAAAGATAGTGGTGGTACTGGTTTGTTGGCAGTATTGGAGGGATTCCAAGCATTTTTGAATGGTCAACCAGTTACGTTAAGTGATGCGCCAGAAGCGGTTAATGTCGATATTTTTGCTTTTGAAAATGACGCCAATGATGATGGTTATGGTTATTGTACTGAATTTATTATGCAATTAAATCCAGAAAGCATTGGTACATTTGATGAAGCAAGCTTCAGAGTAAGTTTGGGTGAATTAGGTAACAGTATCGTTGTTGTACAAGATGAAGATATTGTTAAAGTACATGTACATACTTTAACCCCTGGTAATGCTTTGAATTTGGGGCAACGTTATGGTGAATTCTTGAAATTAAAGATTGAAAACATGACGCAACAACATGAAAACTTAGCGCAACAAGCTAAACCAAGTAAAACACAACAAAGTGAGTATGCATTAATTGCAGTGGCTAGTGGTGATGGATTAGCGCAACAATTTAAAGATTACCGTTGTGATTGGATTATTAGTGGTGGACAAACAATGAACCCAAGTACGCAAGATTTCATTGATGCCATTGGTCAATTAAACGCGAAACATGTTTTTATTTTTCCGAATAATTCCAATATTATTTTAGCGGCACAACAAGCTGCGGATGTTTTAGAAGATCAAGATATTACTGTATTCCCAACAAAAACTATTCCACAAGGTTTATCTGCTTGTTTAATGTTTAATCCAGAAGCGGATAAAGAAAGTAATATTGAAGAAATGAGTGAAGCCATCAATCATGTTAAAAGTGGCCAAGTAACTTATGCTGTTAAAAACACAACGATTGACGGCATTGATATCAAAGAAGGCGACTTTATGGGACTTTACAATAAAGACATTGCCCTAACTGCGGATTCTGCATTCAATGCTGCCAAAGGTTTATTGGAACAAATGATTGATGATGAAAGTGAAATTGTTACCATTATCTTAGGAGAAGACACAAGTCTTGATGATGGACAACAATTAGCTGATTATGTTGAATCCACTTATGATTTAGAATGTGAAATCATTAATGGGCAACAAGCAGTTTATAGCTATATATTATCCGTTGAATAATAATTTAAAGAAGCATTTCTTAACAGAATTGCTTCTTTTCGTATTTGCATAAATAGGGATTATTCATTTTAGAAAGCTATGATTTATCGTATAATGGTTGCATGCTGAATATTTTTGAATGGTTAAAACAATTTGATATCGTTGTTAATAATGAAGACTTAGTACGTCAAGCGTTTGTGCATAGTTCATATGCGAATGAACATAATATGGTCCATGATAATGAACGATTGGAATTTATGGGTGATGCTGTGTTGCAATGTTGGATTTCTGATCAATTATTTCATTTAACACCTCCCATTAGCGAAGGGTTAATGAGTAAATTGAGAGCAAAACTTGTTTGTGAAGGTTCGTTGGCGGAATGCGCACGCCGTTTAGAATTAAACCGTTACTTATATTTAGGAAGTGGAGAAGAAAAAACTGGCGGGCGCAATCGCGATAGTATTTGTGCTGATATGTTTGAAGCCTTTTGTGGTGCTTTGTATTTATCCAACGGGTATGATGCTGCGAGTAAAGTGTTCGCTAAAGCGTTGAACGATAAGTTAGCACATGTGGATATTAATGACGTGGAAGACTTTAAAACTAAATTGCAAGAGTTTGTGCAAAGTGATACGCGCAGTAACGTAACGTATCGTGTGATTAATAGTTGGGGTCCAGCAAATGCACCAAGTTTTGAAGTTGAAGTTTTATTGGAAGGTATTGTGTTAGGAAAAGGAATTGGTTCCAGTAAGAAAAAAGCAGAACAACAAGCTGCAAAAGCAGCATTTGAAAAAATGGTGAAATAATGAGTTCAATTTATTTAAAAGATATCATTGCATTGGAACAGTTAGATGATCTTTGTGTTGAAAAGGTCATCTTTTTGCGTGCATTGAATCAAGTGGAACTTTCATTAAGTAATCCATTCCCATTAACGTATCCACAATTGTTTACTATAAAAAAAGCATTAGGTGAATTATTTGATGGACTATCCATTCGTTTAGTGGTTGAATCTACTAGCAATGAAACCACACCAGTTAATACACGCTTAGTGCAACAATTTCTTAGCGATTTTTTAAATAATCAAAGTATTGATAAAGCAT
>CALCFG010000144.1 GCA_937900565.1 uncultured Erysipelotrichaceae bacterium | reverse complement strand
TCGCCAATACTTCCAATAAAACTTCGTTATAATCCCGATGTTTGCAATCCACTAATTGATATTCAATTTGTGGTGCAAAAATTGTTTCGTTTTTAATCTCTATTGTATTAACGTTAGAACAATATTTTTTAATAAAAGGGCGTAAAGATTGCGGAACTGTCGCAGAAAACACCATCATTTGCAATTTTTCGCTCATGCGACCGCAAATGGCATCAACATCATCCAAAAAACCAAATTCTAATGTCATATCTGCTTCATCTACAACAAATACATTCGCACTTTCCACACGTAATACTTTTTCTTTTAAAAATAAGTCTTTAATTCTTCCCGGTGTACCAATAACTAAATGGGGTTGATTTTTTTGTAAACTGTTAATTTCTTTTTCACGATCCACTCCGCCAATAACCAAACGAATTCGCACATCACTATCAAATTGTTTAAACTTGCTAGCTACTGTATAAATTTGTTGAGCTAATTCACGCGTTGGCGCAGTAATCACTGCTTGTACATTCGGATTACTTGGTTTAATACTATCTAACACAGGCAATAAATAAGCCAGTGTTTTACCTGTACCAGTATCAGATATTCCTAAAATATTTTTGTGTCGTAATGCAAGTGGAATTGTTTCTTCTTGGATTTTTGTGTATGTTTCAAACCCAAAGGAATCAATGAATTGTTGCACACTGTTTCTAAAGTTAAAATTTTTCATAATACCTCCTTAATTATCGAGTCTTAAAAAGAGCATAAAGATAATACCATATCCGATAAATTTGTTAAAATATAACCATGAAAATTATACCATTAGTACCACGTGGCTATTGCAAAGGTGTATTGCAAGCTATTAAAATTGCGAAACAAACAGCCATTGATTACCCAAATACACCCATTACTGTCTTAGGCCCAATTGTGCATAACCATTACGTTAGTGATGCCTTAAATGAATTAGGAATCCGTACATTAAATGATCATGGGAAATCTCGCTACGATTTATTAGATGAAATTGAAAGTGGTGTTGTCATATTTAGTGCCCATGGCATTAGTGAATACGTTTATACCAAAGCCAAACAAAAAGGATTAACCATTGTGGATGCTTCCTGTAGCGATGTTATTGCCATTAAAGATAAAGTAATGCATTATTTGAATCAAGGTTATCAAATCCTTTATATCGGAAAGAAAAACCATCCTGAAAGTGAAGGTATTTGTTATAACCATCCTGAAATTTTATGCATAGAAACATTGGAAGATATTCCCAATGAATTAGATAATGATCTAGTTTACGTGACTACACAAACTACCATGAGTACTTATCAAATTGAGCCATTATTAGAATGCATACAAAAAAGATTTAAACAATGCATCATTGAGCCACAAATTTGTTTTGCAACCACAAGTCGCCAAAATGCCTTAATTAATATGGATGATAACATTGATGGGGTGATTATTGTTGGTGATAAGTCAAGTAATAATACGACAAAACTAGAAAAGCTTGCCCTAAGCAAACCCAACGTAAAAGTTGTTAGTAAAATTAATGATTTAATGGAATTGAATGAATCCTTATTTAAAGATTGTCAAAATGTTGCCATCACCTCAGGTGCTTCAACTCCCAACGCCATTACTAATGCAGTCATTGATTACATGACGCGTTATGCTAAAAATGAAACTCCGATCAAACAAGCCATTGAAATATCACAAATACTTTAAAGGGAAGCGTTCGCTTCCCTTTAAAATTGTGTTATCAATTCATCTTGCACATCTACTACATAAAAATCCGAAATATAATTGGAAAAATCATCATCATTCCATGTCACTAATATCTTTAATGAATCCGGTAAAGTTCCAACCGTACCGTTCACTTGCAATTGATTCATTAAATTTTCTTGATTATATACTTGTCCAGGAATTAAGTCGTAATGTTCATCCAAGACACCAATGCTTTCGATATGGTCTTGATTGCCTTGTACACCTAAATTATCCATAACCATAATACCAACATTTAACATCGCCTTGTTTGGATTATTTAATGTCACTGTATAATCATAACTACTTCCATTATTTATTACTTCAACAGTTAAATCATAATAAATTGCATTGGAACGGAAGCTACTATTCTCCAATAATGAAGCCACCATATAATTATATTGATCTTCTTTGTCAATGTTTGGATTGATCATCTTTTGAATTGTTGCACATCCACATAAACTTAACCCCAGTGCACACGCTATAACTAACTTTAAACTTTTAATCATGGATACATTCTAGCACAAACGAATTATCCTGTAACACTTCATTAAAATTTCGATAATGTTTAAACCGATGATCAATTACATTTTCATTAATAATACCTAATTGTTTGATTCCTGCCGATAGTGCACAATCAATGCCGACTCTTGCATCTTCGAAAACATACGTTGTACTTAAATCTCCATTTAATAATTCTATAGCACGTTGATACATCATTACTTTAGAGTCATATGATCCATCATCCATAACTAATAAATTCGGATTAAAATAGTCATCTAAATTAAATACTTTACGATAGAAAATAAAATTATTTACATTAGAAGCTGACGCGATAGTAAATGAAATTTTCTTTATTTTTAAAAAATTAAATAATACTTCTGCTCCTTCAACTAAACGTGGCATTCCATCATTTATAACCATAGTACGATACATAACTTCTTTTTCTTCTGAGTATATTAAAGCTTGTTCATTAGATAATGAGGGATCCAGCATTTGCAAGATTTTAACATTTGGTTTACCCATAAACTCATTTTTAAATTGTTCTACACTTATATCTTTGCCAAAGCGTTGTTTTGCATACGCAATCCACGCTTTCTTATGGTAATCACTATCCATAAACAAAGTTCCATTAAAATCAAAAATCACTGTTTTAATCATAGTATTAGTTTAACATGTGCTTATAAGTTTAGCGAGCGAATATGTTATACTTACATCATGGCAAAAAGAAAAAAGAAAAATAAAATTAATAAGAAAAAAGAAAGTTTAATGTCAAAACTTTTCGTCGATGAAGAAGACTATATGGATGAAGATGAAAATACCACACATGACGATACTCAACCTATCGAAGCGATAAAAAACACGTCGAATTTAGAGAATACTTCTTCTGAAGAAATCAATAAAAATAACACTTCAGAAAAAGAATCGACTTTAGGATTAGATGTAATGGATATTTCAGATAATTCTTACAACAAATCCAAAAATTTGGATGAAACCATGGAATTTGATGGATTCGATTCTTCTTTGTATAAACAGAATCGTAAATTTAATGGCGTCACTATCGGATTAATTGTTACCATTATTTTATTAGTTATAGCAATTGGTATTGCCTTAGTATTCTATAAAGGAACCACAGATCATCAAGTCGAAATGATCAACCTCGTTGGAAAGACACAAAATGAAGCGTCGAAATGGTGCGATGATAATAAATTAGATAACACTCAATGTATTTTCGAAACCGAATATAGCGAATCCGTCGAAGAAGATCAAATCATATCCCAATCCATAGCTTCCGGCGAAAAATTAAGTGCTAAATCCGCAGTTAAATTTGTTGTTTCCGAAGGCAAAGATCCAGATTTAGAAATTGATATTCCTGATTTTACGAATATGAGTAGTCAAGAAATCTTAGATTTCTTTGAAGAAAACGGATTTACCAATGTCACAATTGAATATGAAGTCGATCCAAAGAAAGAAGATGATAGTTTTGTCTCTAGTAATATCCAGAATAACAAAGCAAAACGCTCCGATGCCATTGTCATTTTAATTTCAATACAACAAGCAAATGACGATATGGAAATAGAAGTACCTGACTTTAAAGAATATACAAAAGCAAACATTCAAGCATGGGCAAACAAATATAGAATTTCCTTAGTTATAGCTGAAGAGTATTCTGATACCGTTGCAAAGGATAAATTTATTTCTCAAAGTATTAAAGCTGGCGAAAAAATTAAAGTAAGTACTAAATTAACGGTAACATTTTCCAAAGGTAAAAAAATTGCTATGGAAGACTTTACCAAAATGAGCCAAAAAGAAGTTCAATCTTGGTGCGATACTAATGGTGTAAAATGTTCTTTCACTGATACGATTTATTCCTCAGTTGAAAAAGGAAAAATAGCTGCCCAATCCGTAAAAAAAGGCACAATGGTAAGCTCTATCAAATCCATTAAATTTACTCTATCATTAGGAGATACAGTCGAAATTGGCAACTATAAAGATCAAGATTACAAAAAATTCGAAGAACGAATTGCCACCATAAATAAACTTGGTGCAAACATTACAATCAAAAAAGAAACTGAAGTTACCAATGATAAGAATAAAGACAATATCTTAGTATCCAATACCGAATCTGCTAAGATGAACACAGAAATAAATGCGAAAGTTTATGTCTATCAAGCGGCTCAAGTAGATGTACCAAAATGTAGTGGCGATGAAGAAAGTTATAAAAAAGCATTAACGGATTTAAATCTTAAACCACAACGCCAAGGTCAACAATATTCTTCCTCTACTTCCGGTACTGTTATTGGTTGCTCCGTATCCAATGGTAAAGTCAATGAAGGCACAACCATTACTTACTATATTTCCAAAGGTGACTATTCACCTAATGCCAATGATTTTAACGGTAAAACTGACGCAGATGCTCGTAATATCGTCAATACCGCAATTAATCAGGGGGCTTCAGGATGGAGCTATACTTCTTCCCAAGAATACAACGACTCCATAGCTTCCGGTACAACATTCGGTTGTGAAATCTCTGGTAAAACCGTGAAATGTAAAGTATCCAAAGGAAAACAACCTGTTGTTGGGAACTATGTAGGAAAAATATGGGGTGGAACTACCGAATGGGTTGTTGATGGAATTACTTTAGTTTCTGATGGTGCTGCTTACCATGATTCAATTCCAGTTAATGGCATTATTAGTCAAGATATTGCGGCTGGTACAAAAGCGGATGAAAATACCCGTGTCTTAGTTATACTCAGTAAAGGCCCTCAACCACCAGAATTAACCGTAGGATCAATCCTTGGTTGCGAAGTAGCCAATGGCCAATGTAAAATTGGTGCATTTACCATTAATGTTACTGAAGTTGAAAGCGACCAAGCAGTTAAAACAATAATTAGTCAAAGTTGCGATAGCACTAAAAAATCTTGTGATGTAACTATTTCTAAAGGGTTAACAACATACACTACAACAGTGAATATTGGTTGGTTCAGTAACGCTCAAGACTCACTGGAATCAGCTAAGAGTACTTATAATGTAGCTAACGCGCAAGTAAGTTTCGAAACAGTTGTTAATAGTCTTCCTAAATTTTCACTACAATCAATTCAATTCGGAAACAATAACCCATTTACCAAAGACAATTGTGAAGCTGCTGGTGGAATAATTACTAATGGAGGTATAGGTTGTCAATTTACTTATACGTCGAGTACTAAAGTTAAAATCATTATTAATAAAAATGAATAAGCAAAAAGAACTGAGATTTACTAACACTATGGCTGTAAATCCAGTTCTTTTATTTAATAGTTATATATAAATGAAAGAGGTAACTAACCCATCTTTAGTATGATTAAATTACCTCTTTTACTATATTTAGTTAGATTTGTTTGCTTCTTGACCAACATTTAAAACGTAATGTTCTTGAATTTGCTCTTCACTAACTTTACCATCATCACTTGCAACATCGTCAGCAACTTCATCAATTTCTTTTGATTTTTCATCATTGATGTAGTTAATAGTTAATTCCATCCGGTTTCTAATCGCAGTTTGATAAAGACTATATGTATAATTACCATTTGCTAAATCAACTTGATTAAATAATCCAGAAAGTTCAACAATACCTGATTGAACTTTGTTATCTGCTTCAAAACTTGCATCATATAAGAATAAATATTGCCCTGGTTTTAAATCAGATAAATCTATTGAAGTATTTGTTAGACCATAGGTTACCTCGTAACCTTTATCAATAGCAATGTTTAATCCGTCTGTTCCAGCAACGCTTATTTGGTCAGCAGAAATTTCTTTAACAAGCTTTCCTGTTTTTTTATCATAAATTATGATACGTCCAGTAATCTTATCTTTATCACTAATATTTGTTTGACGTGCAAATGCAGTAAATGATAAATCTAAGTATGGTTTATCTTCTTTAAGATTTAATTTTGAATTAATAATAGTCATCGCCATACCACGAACTGAATCTATCTTATTTGAATCTGACATATCAAACGGCAATTTCTCGTTACTAATTTCCAAACGATAAGAATAGGCATAGTTTTCTTGAATGGTTAATGATGAATTCGTTATCTCATCGAATGAATTGTAAAGTAAACTCGTATCACTTGTTCTTACCACTCTTTCCGCAGTTATGTCACCGTTTTTAACTTTAATGTTAACGATATAAACAGATTCATCAAGAAGCGCTAGATCAACATTCGCATTGAAATAACAATATTTTGCTTGATAATCACCTGTATAAATTGGTTCTTCTAACGATTTAACTTGAACATCCATCGAAATAGCTTCATCATTTAACTTATTAACTAATTCAATATTTATTGAAATGTTATCTTTGTTTTCTTCCAAAGCATCCATATTTGTTATATAAGCGTATCCAGAGAAGTATAACTTACCTTCCTTGATTTCACGTTTAATAATTGCAGAATCAATTAAATGTAAAGGTTCAATTGGTTCAACTGGCTCTTGCGGTTTTTCTGGAGTTTCAGGTAAATCAACCTTTGCTGTTACGCTCATCGTAACAATATTGTTTTCATCTTTCGAGAAACTAATTGTCTTTAATCCAACATCTTTGTTTTCCGGTAAACTTTCATCCTTAATGTAGTTATCCTTTTGGTTGTATTCTGTTAATTTACCATAAATCGTATTTGCAAAGAATCGATAAGTACCATTCGCAATCTCATTAAGATCAACATCAAAAGAATAAGTTGCACTCTTAGCATCTGAACCTATAGATACCTTACAATCATGTTTTTTACCTGTAAAATACTGATCTAAGCTATATGCTTCGATTGTTAATGTGTTTTCTTCAGTTATTTTTATACCAGGGCGATATGCTGCACCACTAATGGTTAATGTATGGTCATCCTTCCAAACGACATCACTTGTAAAATTGAAGTCTCCGGTTGGTACTAATCCATCCGTACTTGGAAGATTACTTGTACCATTATTTAAGATTTGAACATCCCCTTTATTAATATATACTTTTGAAGTATCCCAATTGTAAGTTAAAAATCCATTCGAAACAATACTACCATTTTCAACTAAGTTATTGCTTTGGAATTCGTAGTAATTGCCTGCTTCTCCGGTTATAGGAACAACGTAAACTTTTTGGTAATTATCACGATTTGCGGTATTATATAACAATCCTGAACCGTCACTATTTAAATAAACATTAGCCGCATGTGTAGTAACTAAACCACGTTTCACCGAGTTATAATCTTTTAAATTGGCTTTATCCATCTCATAATAAATCGATCCGATTTTTATACCCCAATATGGGTCAGCTGCATATTTAACATTTACACCACTGCCCTTATTACCTAAATGCATGCCAAAGTTACGCCAATCGTTATCATCGATATAATCTTTAAGATAATAACCCATCATTTGATTGATACATTCTTCAACGCTTGAAAAATAAGTCGCCTTATTCGGATCACTATCGTAGGCTGCTAATCCAAACAAATTGTTCCGTTCCAATGCGTATTGACTTGTACCTGTTGCACTTTCTAAACAAGCAATACTTAATACCAGCGCAGCATTAATGCCATATTTATTCTGAGCATCAATAAACGCTTGACCTTTGCCACGCAAAACAGACTGTTCACTACTACCTAAACGAGAATCAATATAAGCATTTAATTCATCAGCAGTTAAATTAGTTTTTGAACGTAACGGTAAGTATTGATAATAGTTATAATACGTAAATGCAACATTTACACAAGTCCGATCAGAAAAGAAAGTGTAACCATCATAGCTATAATAAACACCGTTTGGAATCGAACTATCAATTGGGCCTAGGTTATGAGTGTATGTTGCAGGATAGCCATTATCACTCCACCCACTGGACCAAATAAATTTTAACAAGCCATTACTTACTTCATAGTGGGATTGATAAATACGTGTTTGAAATGGTTGTTCATTTTTTCCTGTACGATCATTGCCCCCCAATGTGATTAATCGTCCCGTATCGACAAACTTCCACGGCACTAAGTCGACTAATTTTAAATCCACGCGTGCCATAATACCATTTAATGAAACAATAGCTTGACCTGAATCACCATTAACAGATTCTGTCCATTCATATTTCATTTCCCGATGGTGTGTCACATAAGAAGTCATTCCGTTGTTATAATCGGAAAAAGTAAGTGTATTTGTTCCGCCACGTTCAGGGTAAGTATAAACTAACCCACCACTCATCATAACAATTTTAGTTGGGCTCAAATTATCTCGTGCACGCACAACATAGTCCTCTCCCCAACCTAAAACTTCTTTAGCTTCATTAATATTGTTAGTACATTTAGCATTTTTAAATGAGCCATCATCGTTAATATAATCTGCACTATACGCAGTATTGCAAGCATATCCATACGTATTACCTGCAATAGCTGCTTTGGGCTCAATTACCGATAAAACACTCATTAAAGAGAATACGGTAAATACTGTGATTAATTTACATATCCAACGCTTCATCCATAATCCCCCTAATTTAAATCAACATTAACTACAATGTCTGCATCATTGCCTTTAACTTTTAAGTGCAATTGGCCAGAGTAAAAGACTTCATGTTCATAACTATTCAATGCTTCAAAGAACAAATATCCTTTTCCACTATCATCAATCGTTTGACCAATAATGTTTACGTATTTTTCACATTGAATCTCCGATCCCAATGCATTAAATATTTGATCTTCATTATCACTAATATATGTTGCACTTTCGATTTCAATCTTATCACCAAATAGTGAAACAACATCCAATTGGAAAGTAAAGATAGATACTGTGGATGCCACGGTATATTCTCGAATATTTCCATCCACATTTTTTGTAAAGTATAATCCAGTCGCGTCAAAAGCCTCCGATACTTTTAATTGATATGTCTTACCATCACTAATAATATCATTGGCTTCATAAAATAAATCATTAACGCTACCTAGGTTCATTTTTGCATTAAACTCTGCCTTAAACTCCATATCGAGATCACATGATAAACTAATGTTAGCATCCTTAGTAACAGGTACAAACACATTGAAAAGACTAGAATTATCCAATGATATTAATTGATAAACGACATTTTCTTTCCCTAAGAAAAATTGCTTTTCTTCCAGTGTTTTAACATATTGGTCTACTTCATTTAATTTAATTCCTTCGCTGGTTGTAAAATGCGATAAATCTACATTAATAGCTTTATCACTAGTAATGGATAATGTTGCAATATAAAAACTAAAGCCAAATGTATTCATCGTATCATAATAGCTCGCATCCATTAATATCATCACTACTGTCAATTGGTTTATCTATTTTTCCAGGATTTAATGTTGTCTCAGGTTTTTCGCTAGCTATTGGTGTTTCTGTTAAATGTGAATTATTTTTATTAATCCGATAGATAGCAAATCCACCAACACTCACAATAATCAAACCTATAATAATCCCGATAATCATTAACTTTTTATCTAATTTTTTATACATAGTTTAATTATAGCATTATTTGATTTTCTTCACTTTTACTCCAGCTAAAAAAGTGTATTTTTCAATAATCATCACTTGCCTTATTCAAAATAGCTACACAAAAAGGTGCGCTACGCACCTTTAATTGAATTATTGTTTATTTAATTCTTCCATGAACGCCCATGAATCAGCAACCATTTCTTCTAAATCATATTGAGCACTCCACCCAAGCAATGATTTTGCTTTGCTTGGATCAGCATAAGTAATGGCAATATCACCTGGACGACGATCTAAGATTTTATATGGAATTGGATGACCACAGGCCTTTTCATACGCTTTAATAACATCCAAAACACTATAACCTTTTCCGGTACCTAAGTTAACTGCTTGAACACCTTTATGATTCAAAATATAATCCAAGGCACAAACATGACCTTTAGCTAAGTCAACAACATGGATATAATCACGAACGCCAGTTCCATCTGGTGTGTCATAATCATTTCCCCAAACCCGTACATAATCGCGTTGACCAAGAGCTGTTTGCGCAACATATGGCGTTAAATTATTCGGAACGCCATTTGGTACCTCACCCAACAAACGTGTTTTACTTGCACCAATTGGATTGAAATAACGCAACAACATAACTGACCATTGTGGGTCTGATGCAGCAATATCTGCTAAGATTTTTTCATTGTATATTTTAGTTGTACCATAAGGGTTGGTTGCTGCTTGAATTTCACTTTCTTCGTTACAAGGTACATGTTTTGGTTGACCATAAACTGTTGCGCTGGAGGAGAAGACAATGTTTTTAACATTGTGTTCTTTCATTACTTGATAAACATTGCAGGCGCCACCAACATTATTTAAATAGTATTCCGTAGGTTTCTCAAAAGACTCAC
>CALCFG010000143.1 GCA_937900565.1 uncultured Erysipelotrichaceae bacterium | reverse complement strand
CTTTAATATTAAAAAGGTATCTTTTTATGAAATGTTTTCCTAAGTTTGTTCAACTTAAGAGCTCATTTCACTAATAGGATACCTTTTTATTTAACTATTTTGTTGAATTATCTTCAACAGCGACTAATTCGTTGGCTTTACGGCGTTTAGCCATTTCAGCCATAGCATCTTTATGATTTAAGATGACTGGAATAACAATCGGATTACGATTGGTTTTCTTGAATAAGAATGGTTCTAATGAATTTCGAATGGTATTCTTTAATTCGTTAAAGGTTGTCTTTTGCTGCATTTTAGCACGCAATGCACTTTGTACTACATGTTCTGCTTCTTTTAATAAGGTTTGACTTTCTTTAATGAAAACAAAGCCACGCGATACTATGTTTGGACGACAAATAAGCGTATTATTACGTGAGTCAATACCAACTACTACAGCAACTAATCCATTATCTGCCAACAACTGACGATCTTTGATAACGGAAGTATTTAAACCAGTAATATCATTGCCATCAACATAAATATCATCCGTATGAACTTTTTGATTACTTAAATAACAATGGTGATCTCGCAATACCAAAACATCTCCATTATTGCAAATAAAGCAATTTTCAGGTGGGATACCTACTTCAACGGCACTGCTCATATGTTTTTTAAGCATTTTGTATTCCCCATGCATTGGCATAAAATAGTGTGGTTTAACCAATTGCAATAACAATTTTTGTTCACTTTCACTAGCGTGTCCTGTTGTATGTAAACTTAACGAAGGGGAATTATATATAACACTGGCGCCTACACGCGTTAAGGCATTAATTAGTGCGTTAACACTTTGTGTATTTCCAGGTATTGGATTACTTGAGAACACAACCGTATCACCAGGAATGATCTTAATGTATTTATGTGTACCGTTAGCAATACGATTTAGCGCTGCTAACGATTCACCTTGACTACCGGTACAAACAATACATATTTTATTATTTGGGATGCTTGGTAAATCTTCACGACTTACAAAGTCCTTATCTTTTAGTTTGATTGTGCCCATGTGTCGACCGATATCGACAATATTTTCCATTGAGCGTCCAAATACTGCTACTTTACGACCATCTTTAACGGCAGCATCTAATATTTGACTCAATCTTAATACATTAGAGGCAAAAGTGGATACTATTAATCGTCCTGGAGTTTTCTTCATTAATTCCATGACATTATTAGCGACTTTTTTCTCAGATACGGAAAAGCCTTCAACAAATGAATTGGTGGAATCGCTCATTAATAAATCCACACCAATTTCACCAATAAATGCTAACTTTTGGTAATCGGCATTTACACCAATCGGAGTTAAATCAAATTTAAAATCCCCAGTAGTAATAATACGACCATTTGGAGTGGTAATGGATGCTCCAAAACTTCCGGGAATGGAGTGTATCATAGAAAAGAATCCGACAGTAAAATACTTTGTTGTAACGCTAGTATCATCTTTAATTTCAATTATTTTTAATTCTGTCGATATTTTACGA
>CALCFG010000142.1 GCA_937900565.1 uncultured Erysipelotrichaceae bacterium | reverse complement strand
ATAAAATCCAACACTTCGATACAGAGAATAACTTAAAATCGTTACGATTAACGTTAAGCTTAAAACAATAGCTACTTTTTCAATCTTATGGCTAAATAGGCCACCATAAAGATTAATCAGTGAAAAGAATTCACCTTCATAAGGTGTTTGAGTTAAGTTAAATCTTACTCCTGGATATAAATGATCCAGTTCTTGATTAAATTGATTGATATTGTTTTCATCATTGATATCTAAGTCAATTAAATTATAAATTTGGCTTGCTGTTTCATGATTAATAATACTTTGAAAATCCAATTGGGTTAAAGATAAAATAGTTAATATTTTATTGGATGAATTACTTGCATGGGATGACAAAAAAGTTGTTGGACCAAACTCATCATTTGATCCAACTGTAAGTAAATAACGATGCATTGTATCATTGGACGTAGTATAAAGCGAATAACGATCATTTCCCATATCATTTTCAACGCTAAATACTGATACTAAGACATTATTATTACAAGCAATTTCATCTAAATCTTTCAAAAAATCTTCATAATTATACTTATATTCTTCAGGCATTACCATTACTGCCATACCACCAGGATATCCTTGACTCAAATAGAAATCATGATAGTAAGAAAATGTATTTATTGAAAGCATGCCTGTCATTATTAATATAAATACATAAATAAAGACAAAAAATTTAAATGTACCATGCTTCATCTAATTTACCAAATAATCAATTGATTGATAAATATTGCTAAATAAGAAATGACAATGTCTAGTGTGCCAGCCATTAATTTCGTTATACTCACCTTTTTTAGTATTCTTGCCACAATTTGAAGAATCACTATTTTGAATTCCAACGCAAGGTGAATACTCGTTTGCACTCGTTTTATTAGTTACACCTGTCCAATACATTAGAATATCGTTTTGATCCCAATAAATCATATGGACACGTTCGTCATTGATTTCTCCTTCTTTAGCAGCAACATTATAACCACTGATAATACTTAGGAA
>CALCFG010000141.1 GCA_937900565.1 uncultured Erysipelotrichaceae bacterium | reverse complement strand
TGTAAGTTTAGCCATAATAAAAAGTGAACCTCCTTTAATTGGTTGTCCAATTTTCTGGGTTCACTTCATTATACATGGAGTTTTTAAACACTAGTTATTACGATTGGGTGTTTTGTCTTTGACTAAAACGTCGTGAGCACCACCTTCAACAATACTTGTCGCAGATACTAATTGTAAGGTTGCTTTTTCTTGCAATTCTGGAATGCTTAACGCACCGCAATTGCACATTGTTGATTTAATTTTATAAAGTGTTTGATTCACATTATCTTTTAATGGGCCAGCATATGGAACATAAGAGTCAACACCCTCTTCAAATGTTAATTTAGAATCGCCACCTAAGTCATAACGTTGCCAGTTACGTGCACGGCTACTTCCTTCACCCCAGTATTCTTTCATATAAGTACCGTTAATCGTTACCTTGTTCGTTGGTGATTCTTCAAAGCGAGAGAAATAACGTCCTAACATAACAAAGTCAGCACCCATAGCTAAAGCCAATGTCATATGGTAGTCATAAACAATACCACCATCACTACAGATAGGAATATAGATACCCGTTTCTTTAAAATATTCGTCACGCGCTTTGGCAACTTCAATGACCGCAGTTGCTTGACCACGGCCGATTCCTTTAGTTTCTCTAGTAATACAGATAGATCCACCACCAATACCAATTTTAATAAAGTCTGCACCTGCTTCAGCTAAGAATTTAAACCCAGCAGCATCCACAACATTACCGGCACCAACCTTTACACTGTCACCATAATGTTCACGGATCCAAGCTAATGTTTTACCTTGCCAACAAGAGAATCCTTCACTGCTATCAATGCATAAACAATCGACCCCTGCTTCAACTAAAGCTGGTACGCGTGTTGCATAGTCGCGTGTATTAATACCCGCCCCAACTAAGAAACGTTTTTCTTCATCTAAACTTTCCAATGGATATTCTTTATGTGCATCATAATCTTTTCTAAATACTAAGTATTGTAAATTACCTTCATCATCAATAACAGGTAAAGAATTTAATTTATGTTCCCAAATAATATCATTGCAAGCGGCCAAATCATCACTCATATGACCAACAACTAATTTTTCAACTGGTGTCATAAATTCTTCAACTGTAGTATCCAGTGTCAAACGTGAAACACGATAATCACGTCCTGTTACTAAACCAACCAATTTACCATTTGCTTTTCCATCAGTGGTAACTGGCATAGTCGAATGACCTGTTTTATCTAATAAATCCAACACATCTTGTAATGTATTTGATGGTTTTAATGTAGAATCCGAAATTACAAAACCTGCTTTTTCACGTTTTACTTTTCTCACCATTTCAGCTTGGGATTCAACAGATTGACTACCATAAATAAAACTTAATCCACCTTCTTTTGCTAACGCAACGGCAAGGCGATCCCCAGAAACAGATTGCATGATTGCAGAAACCATAGGGATATTTAAAGATAATTTAGGTTCTTCACCCTTTTTAAATTTAACTAATGGAGTTTTCAAACTCACATTGTTTGGAACGCAGCGTTCATCAGTGTATCCAGGAATTAATAAATATTCACTAAATGTATGTGATGGTTCATTAATAAAAGTTGCCATATAACCTCCTAATTGTTTGAATTATTTTATTCTAAAAAAATTAAAAAGTATAGTATTATTTTCAACCGTTTACTCAAATTGATAACAAATTAATGTTTATACATACTAAGTGCATTAGGAATTATTAGTTAGGAATAAGAATAATCAAGAGCGATATAGTTCGCGTGATATAATTTTAGGGATTATGTAAGGAAGGATTAATATGAAATTAAGTCAAAGTTTCTTTTATACATTAAGAGAAGATGTTAAAGACGAAGAAAGTATCTCTGGTAATTTATTAACACGTGCTGGCTTTATTAAAAAAAGTAGTGCAGGTATTTATATGATGATGCCATTAGGTTATCGTGTAAATGAAAAAATTACACAAATCATCCGAGAAGAAATGGATGCAACTGGTGCGCAAGAACTTCGTATGCCAAGTATGATTCCTGAAGAAGTCTATGAGGCCAGTGGCCGTCGTAGTGGTTTTGGTAGTTCCATGTTCGCATTAAAAGATCGTAAAAACCAAAACTATGTATTGGGTCCTACACATGAAGAATTATTTGCAATTGCTGCACAAATGAAAATTCGTTCATATAAAGACATGCCATTTAACTTATATCAATTCCAAACTAAATTCCGTGATGAGCCACGTCCTCGTTTTGGATTGATTCGTGTGCGTGAATTTACAATGAAAGATGCTTATTCGTTTGATCGCGATGAAGCGGGATTAGATGTATCCTATCAAAAAATGTTTGATGCTTATAAAAAAGCATTTGATCGTATGGGGATTGATTACCGCATCGTAAAAGCAGATACTGGAATTATGGGTGGATTGCTTTCTGAAGAATTCCAAGCAATTACCCCTATTGGTGAAGATACAGTCGTTTATTGCGACGATTGCGGTTATTCCAGTAATTTAGAAGTCAGTGCATGTGTGGATGATATAGTTGATTATGGAAATGAAGTAGCGATGCCATATGAAAAAGTTTGTACACCTAATGCACGTACTATTGAAGAAGTTTGTGCCTTTTTGCATCAAGATGTTAAACGGTTTGCGAAAACATTAATTTATTTAATTGATGAACAACCTGTTGCTGTTATGGTACGTGGTGATCGTGAAGTAAACGAAATCAAATTACAAAAATTATATGGCACAGGTAATGTATGTTTAGCAGATGCAGAAACTGTTACTCGTGTTACTCATGCTAAAGTTGGCTTTGCTGGGCCAATAGGTATTGATTGTCCAGTAGTTATGGATAAAGAATTATCTCACAGCTTAAATATAATCGTAGGCGCTAATGCTGATGACGCCCATTTGATTAATGTTAATTTAAGTGATTTTACACCTGATAAAATAGCGGATGTTCGTTGTATTGCCGACGGTGATATTTGTCCTAATTGTGGTAAGCATGTTAGATTTTCCAAAGGTATTGAAATTGGAAACACATTCAAATTAGGTACTAAATATTCCAAAGCAATGAATTTACAATATTTAGATTCGACCAATACATTACAAGATGTATGGATGGGAAGCTATGGTATTGGCACAGGACGTTGCATGGGTGCAATCGTTGAACAAAACCACGATGAAAATGGAATTATTTGGCCAAAAGAAATCGCTCCTTATACTGTAGCTATCATAATTATTAGTAATAAAGATGAACAACAAGTTAGTGTTGCCAACAATTTATATGAACAATTTAAAGCAAATGGCATTGATGTAATCTTAGATGATCGTGATGAACGTCCTGGTGTTAAATTCAAAGACATGGACTTAATTGGTGTTCCTTACCGTATTACTGTTGGTAAAGGTATTGTAAATGGCAATGTGGAATGCAAAAAACGTTGGGAACAAGATCGCAGTGAACAATCCATTAATTCCATTGTTAACTACGTTATCTCTGATTTAAAGAACTAGGGTATTGGTATGATTACTATACCGAATAACTATCATTCAAAATTAGACACTGAGCAAACCCAAAATGCCATTAAAATCATTCAAGATAAATTTCAAAAGGAACTAGGCTATCAATTAAATTTACAGCGCGTTTCTGCACCTCTGTTTTTACCCGCAAATTCTGGATTAAATGATGATCTAAGTGGTAGTGAACGTAAAGTAGAGTTTGATGCTAAATCAATTGGTAATCAATCATTACAAGTTGTTCAATCATTAGCTAAATGGAAACGTTACGCATTAAATAAATATCAATTTAAAATTGGTAATGGCTTATATACTAACATGAATGCTATACGTCGTGATGAAGACTTGGATAACTTACATTCTATTTATGTTGATCAATGGGACTGGGAAAAAGTTA
>CALCFG010000140.1 GCA_937900565.1 uncultured Erysipelotrichaceae bacterium | reverse complement strand
CCATTGCCTTCAGCAAATTTGTAAACAAACTTCTCCATTTAATTGTCCTCCTGATATGTTTGTCGATTATTATTAACCGTTAAACATTTGTTTTTGCACAAATAATAAGCATTTGCTCATGTATTTGTTATCGTACATGCATTGCGCATGTCCGGCATTTTCGACAATTTCCACAATACTTGCATTTTGCAACGCATTGGCCAAACGATTGACCATTTCAGTAGGTATAAAAGTATCGCTTGCTCCATGGAAAAATAATGTCGGTACTGCCTTCATGCAAATTGCTTGAATGCAATCGCAATCTTGATAAGTAAAGTGACCTAATTTTTTAATCCAAAAAGATACACCAGGAACAAAAACGGAACCAGGAATGTGATAGATTTTAGTTGTTAAATGACGCAATACATCTTGATAAGAGGTATATCCACAATCCGAAATCACACCTTTTAATGCAGTGTGCATTACTTTACTGCTAGCAAGTAAACTTGTACTTGCCCCCATAGAAATGCCATGTAAAATGATTTTAGCATTAGGATCCATTTGTAAAATCAAATCCATCCATCCACATAAATCATCACTTTCTTTAGCACCAAAGGAAATTACTTCGCCTTCGCTAGTACCATGGCATCTCAAATCTGGAATTACAATTTGATAACCGTGCGCATGGTAAGTTTTAGCTAATGGTAACATTTGCGTAGAATCTGCATCATAACCATGAACTAATACAATCCATTCATTACTAGCATTTTCACTTGGAATATATGTACCATGTAGTAATAGTCCATCATCACTGGTAATGGATAAATTTTGATGAGCGATTGTAGATAACCATCCGCTATTACTTTTACGTACAATTAACCCATTATCACTTGTACCAAAGTGAGTTGTTCCTTTAATACAGGTTTTCTTGAATACTTCGTAACTGACGCGAAAGTATGCAGCTGCCGCAGCAGCACTAGCGGCAACAAGTGCAGCCACCTTCAAACCTGTATTTTTCTTGTTTTCTTCTTTACTCATATATTTATTTAACCATCTTTTCTAACTTGTAACAAACTTTTTCACATAAAAAATGAAAGGCTTTTCATTTTTTATTTACTTAATTGATTCAAACGAGCAATAACGGTCTCATATTGACCACGATAACTTTCCAATTTTTCTTTTTCACTATCCACTTTGGCTTGAGGAGCTTTAGCTAAGAAATTGGCATTATTTAACATATTTTCACCACGTTTAATTTCATTTTCCAATCGCAATTTTTCTTTTGTTAAATGAGCAATTTCTTCTTCAACATTAATTAAGGCATTACCATTGTAGCCAATGGAACCAAAACTTGTTGTTAATACACTTAAATCCATATCCAATTTATCAACTATTGTTGCTTTAGCCATACGTGAAACTAATGCTTTTATGGAATCACTGTATTGAATAATGTGACCTTGGTGATCATTGACAACAATATCGATTGATAAGCTTGGTTTTGCATTGGCAGCGACTTTAGCTTCACGTACTTTTTGAATAATTTCGATTGCTTGATCAATTAATGTTACATCGTCCAAATTTAGATTTGTATATGCCTTAGGCCAACTTTCTAAATTAACAGACTCTTTCGCGTTTGGTAATGCTTGATAAATTTCATCCATTACAAATGGCATAAATGGACTTAACATTTCAATAATACCTTTTAATACAAACAATAATGTTTGTTGGGTAGAATGAACTAACGTTTGATCATTGCTATTTAAATTCGCCTTGGCTAATTCAATATACCAACTACAAAAATCATCCCACACAAAGTTATATAAAGCATTCCCTGCTATCGCCAATTCATACCGGTCCATATTTAGAGTAACTTCAGCAAGTGTTTGATTGTATTTATTTAATACCCATTGATCAATGGCAGACAATTGCATATCCAATTCACAAGTTTTCGAATTTTGACAATTCATGAAAACAAATCGCGAAGCATTCCAAATCTTATTAATAAAGTTCCAACAAGCCTCTACCTTACTGTCAACGTATCTAAAATCTTGCCCCGGTGTTGCATTGGTAGTTAAGAAGAACCGTAATGAATCCACGCCATAACGATCAATAACATCCAATGGATCAATTCCGTTGCCTAATGATTTACTCATTTTACGTCCTTGTTCATCACGAACAAGCCCATGAATTAAACAATCTTTAAAAGGTAAATGTTCTGTAAAATGTTGACCTTGGAAAGCCATACGGGCAACCCAGAAGAAAATAATGTCATATCCTGTCACCATCAACGATGTAGGATAGTAACGTTTGTAATCATCCGATTCAACATCTGGCCATCCCAAGGTTGAAAAAGGCCATAAAGCACTTGAAAACCATGTATCCAATACATCTTCATCTTGATGCCAATTTTCGATATCAATCGGTGCATTTTCACCTACATAGATTTCTCCTGTTACATTATGATACCAAGCAGGAATGCGATGACCCCACCATAATTGCCGAGAAATACACCAATCTTCAATATTTTCTAACCATTGCATGAAAGTATGTTCAAAACGCGCAGGATAGAAATTAATTTTAGTATCTTGATTCGATTGCGCTTTAATAACATCAGCTGCCAATGGTTTCATTTTAACAAACCATTGTTTACTTAAGTATGGTTCTACCATGACGTGCGTTCTTTCAGAATGTCCAACAGAGTGAATAATTTCTTCGATATTTAATAATGAACCATCAGCTTTTAATTGCTCAACTAAAGCATTACGACATTCAAATCGGTCCATACCTACATATTTACCGGCTCTTTCATTCATTGTTCCATCGGGATTCATGCATAAAATTTTATCCAAATGATGACGTTCTGCAATGGCAAAGTCATTTGGGTCATGTGCTGGTGTACACTTCATAGCACCACTACCAAATTCTAAGTCTATGTAATCGTCTGCAATGATTGGCAAAGATTCATTGTTGGCTGGGTTAATGGCATGTTTACCGATTAAATGTTTAAAGCGTTCATCTTCTGGATGTACAACAACACAAACATCCCCAAACATTGTTTCCGGACGCGTTGTCGCAACTTCAAAACATTCTCCAGTTTCTACCACTTTATAGTTAATGTGATACATTGCCCCTTTAACATCTTTATGGTAAACCTCAATATTACTTAATGCTGTTTTCGCTTCGACATCCCAGTTAATAATTCGTTCGCCTTGGTAAATCAATCCTTGATTATACAAAGTAACAAAAACATGATTAACCGCTTTATTTAAACCTTCATCCAATGTAAAACGTTCACGTTCATAATCCAATGAGTTGCCTAACTTTGCCCATTGTTCATGAATTTTATCACCATACTCCGCTTTCCAATTCCAAGCTACTTCCAAAAATTTTTCACGTCCAATATCATAACGGGAAATACCTTGTTGTTTTAATCTTTCGTCTACTTTAGCTTGGGTTGCAATCCCAGCATGGTCCATCCCAGGTAAATACAATACATCTTTCCCCATTAATCGTTGATAACGGCAAATTATATCTTGCAAAGTATTATCCAATGCATGGCCAATATGTAATTTACCAGTTACATTGGGTGGCGGAATAACTATAGTAAATGGATCTTTACTTTTGTCTCCTGCATGGAAATACCCTTTGGAAATCCAATTTGCATAGCGATCGTTTTCAACAGCTTTTGCATCATATTTTGCAGCTAATTCTTTCATTTTTTCCTCCTAAAATATAAAAAAGTCCTTTGATCAATCATCAAAGGACGCCAAGGACTAACGCGGTACCACCTTTGTTGGATCAAATCAATTGATCCCCCTTACTTCTCGTAACGTGAGTACACGAGCTATCCTACTGATTGTTTCAGATAACCAACTCCTGGACTACTTCATTGCTTCACTACTTGGTCATGCTTTCACCAACCCATGACTCGCTCGCAAGGCGAATGCAATTACTCCTTCCATTCTTTGTCGTTAGCTAATATAATAACAAAATTTAAGATAAAATCCACAGATTGTTAGCAAACAAGACTAAAAATCGTATAAATAACGCCACTTAGTAACATGATAACTATCGGATTTGCTTTGGGATGAGTATAAAGGTAAATAAAACTAGATATAAATAGCACCATCATCATCCAATTAACATGCATTAAATCAAGGATAGATTGTCCAAATAATACATTTATACTTAACTCTATCCCACTACCTAAAATCATAGCAATCACACAAGGTTTTAAGTAAGCTAGAACTGTTTGCATAATGGATAAATTACGGTATTTAACGTAAAACATAGCAAGTATCAAAACAACAATTAAAGAAGGTAAGATACAGCCCAAAGTCGCAGCAATAGCACCGAGTGTACCTGCCACTTGTTGACCAACAAATGTTGCAGCATTAATGGCAATAGGTCCAGGTGTCATTTGCGAAATTGTCACAAGATTCGTAAATTCATTCGTGCTTAACCAATGATATTGATCAATAACTTGCGCTTGGATAAGTGGCATAGAGGCATAGCCACCGCCAAAAGAAAAAGCACCAATCTTAACAAATGCAATGAATAATTCCCAATAAATCATGTTACTTTCCTCTTGTAACAATAATCCAGTAATGCCAATACAATGGCACTAAAAATTATAACAATCACATTTACTTTTAAAAATACACTCGCAATTAATGCTATTACAAATATAACATTCAAAAACACATTGCGTTGTTTGATTAAGCCGACTAACATTTGCACACTAACAACCACTATCAATGCACATACACCAGCCTGCATACCTTGTAATAACAAAGCTATGATTGGATTATTCGCAAACCACGAATAAACGAATGATATGAACGAAATAATGACAAATGGTGGAAGTATTGTTGCAATGGTTGCTATCATTACACCACTCAATCCTGCCAATTGATACCCTAATACTATTGCACCATTGACAGCAATCGGTCCAGGCGCGCTTTGCGCAATTGCTGTAAGGTCTAGCATCTCATTTTCACTTAACCAACCGTATTCATCCACAAACTTTCGTTTCATTAACGAAACGATGACATAACCTCCCCCAAAAGTAAATGCGCTTAAATAGAATGTTGATATAAATAATTTAAGGAACGTAAATGGAACTTTTTTCATAAAATCTTTATATGTATATGCGTAAAAAGCGAACAATACGTTCGCTTAAAATAAATCGTTAGTGGATTCATCATTAACCGCATCCAATTTAATGGTAATACGTTGCGTGTCAGCAATGGCTTCATTTAATAAAGTTTGCCAATCAAAACGTGATTCATATTTTTCACATTTATCCATTAGTGGATGGGTAACTGGAGATTTCGGAGTAAAAATTGTGCAGCAATCCTCGTATGGAAGAATACTTGTTTCATACGTATCAATCTTTTTCGCCACATCGATAATTTCTAGTTTATCCATGCATGCACACGGACGAATCACTGGCATACTGATCGTAGAATTAATACATTGCATACTATCTAAAGTTTGAGATGCCACTTGCCCAATGGATTCTCCGGTAACTAAGATTTTACATTGACGTTGAGTTGCAATTTCTTGAGCAATTCTAAACATCATACGACGTAATAACGTAATGCAATAGCTTTCATTAACATTTTGATAAATAGCTAATTGCAATTGAGTAAATGGTACAATGTGTAAATTAATATAACCTTGATACATAGCTAAATGGCTTGCTAACGTTTTTACTTTATCCAACGCTAAATCACTGGTATATGGCGGCGCTGCAAAATGGATTGCTTCCAAAAAAACACCACGTTTCATGGCTAAGTAGGAACATACTGGTGAGTCAATACCACCAGATAACATGACCAATCCTTTCCCAGCCACACCTACCGGATACCCACCAGCACCAATTACTTTATCGGCACTTAAATAAGTAAACTCACGGCCAACTTCAACTTTTAACAATAAATCTGGATTATGCACATCTACTTTTAAGTCTGTTTTTTGCAGAATCACTTTGGCAATCGCACGGTTAATGCCATCGCTGTTAGGATTAAATGATTTATCTTGACGATGTGCTGCAACCTTAAAGGTTTTAGCATGACATGATTGAACCAATTCTAAAGCTTTCTCACCCATTGCAATTAAATCAGAAGGTACTTTATAAGCAAAAGACAATGAAGAAATACCAAACACTTTTTGTAAAACTTCCATTACTTGATATCCATCTTCTTCATGCAAATGCACAAAAATGCGATCGTGTGTTTTTTGGAAAGTTAATGAAGGAAAATTAACACAAGTTTTTTTCATGTTTTGCATTAAGCGGTTAACAAAATCTTTTTTATTCTTCCCTTTGGTACTTAATTCACCAAAGCGAACTAAAATATATTCAGCGCGTAGCATATTGTTGATTGACCTCCTTAATAATTTCAATGGCTTTTTGTAATTGTTCCATGCTTATTTCATAAGAAAACGAAAGTCTTAGCGAACCCGTTTGAACAATTTCATTAAATCCCATTGCTTTTAAAACAAAGCTTGCGCCTTGCTTTGATTCACAAGTACTGGTTGCTGAACAATAAATGCCTTTGGCATTTAATGCATTCATCAGAACCTGACTCGTTGTGGTAAGACTGGATACATTAAATACAAAAGGTGATCCCTCCTTACTTGAATTAATATGAAACAATGGATCATTAACGAATTGATTGTAGGCATAATCAAATAAAACTTTAGCATGGGCACGATTTTGTTCTTGATTTTCAATAGCTAATCGTAATGTTTTGGCACAGGTTATATTTAAGCATGCATTGCTTGTGCCACCACGTAAACCAAATTCTTGTTGCCCAGCGCTAATTAATGCTGGAATTGCAAAATTATCACGTTTGGCTAATATACCCACGCCCTTCATGCCATGCAACTTATGCATCGAAATTGTTAATGCATCCACCTTATGTATAAAATCAATATTTTCTTTGCCGATTGCTTGCACTGCATCGACATGCAATTTGGCATGGGAATTTTGGCGCACTAAGTCAGCAATTCGATCTATATCAAAGCGCATTCCCGTTTCATTATTAACTGCCATTATT
>CALCFG010000139.1 GCA_937900565.1 uncultured Erysipelotrichaceae bacterium | reverse complement strand
ATAGTCCGCATTTTCACTCAAGTCCCCTTGCGCACGAGCTTCTTTTAATTCTTCAATAACAATTGCACGTTCTTCATGGACTAATTGATCATATTCTTTTTGTAAATCAGCCAATCCTTCGGCTGTGACATAAATAACTTCATCTTTAACGCTCATTATATTATCTCCTATTACTTGCTGTACTATTCTAGCATAAATTTTAAATTTTCGAATGTTACTTATACTTCCAATCCATTAAATATGGGTAAAATATCTGATTTTTAGCACAGTTAATTGGTTTGTTTGCATTCATAAATGTTTTTTGATAAGTTATAACCATGAAAAAGAAAGAATTAATCATTATTATTACTTTATTTATTGTTGCACTTGTCGGATTTTTTGCTTATCAATTTTTTCAAAAGAATAATGATCCTTCGCAATTAATTAATGTCAGTTATGACAATGAAGTTATTTTACAATTTGATCCAAACAAAGACGCCACTTATTCCATTAATGGTTACATCGGGGATTTGGTCATAGAAGTAAAAGATGAAAAATGGCGCATGCTATCCGCGGACTGTCCAAATCAAATTTGTGTTAATACCGGTTGGGTATCCTTAGACCCATCCATTACCAATCCAGGAATTATATCTTGTATACCTAACCATATTGTAGTCGCACCGAACTAAGAAATGTCCCAACTTAAGCGTTGGGATTTTTATTTAATGACGTATAGGATGGTAAACCATATGCAGCTTCAGCAGTTTTACATGCATTAACGATAGCTTGTTCCAATGGTTTAATTGCTAATATTGCCACAACATCAAGCTCTACAGCCACTTCATTGCTACACATTGCAAATATCGTATCGCCATCATTGCTTGTATGACAGGTCGAATCGTATGTGCATATGCATCATGTGCCATAGAAGCAAGTTTATACGTTTGTGCTTTATTTAAATTTGCATTAGTAATAATGCAGCCTATAGTGGTGTTAGCTAATGGTGAACTATCAACGTGATCACTGTTTAAAATAATATCCTCGCTGAATACGCGATGCATATTAACTTGATCATAAATACCAGCAATTGGAATATTACTATTTGGTTCAAATACATCATCGACAGCATTAACAGCAACAATTGCACCAGTACCTACCCCAAATTTGCTTGTTATCATTTGATTATTTTCCATTGCATCCTCTGCAGCATTATAGCCCATTGCTTTATCAGGATATGCTATAGGATTGCCAACGGAACAATCAAACAAACTTGCATCACAGACGATAGGTATAACTATTCCTTTCATGTCAAATCCTATATTATGTTCACTTAAATAGGACATGACATCATTACTGGTCGCCAAACCAAAAGCAATTCCACACTTAAAGTGACTGCATGGTTCTTTTGAACCATATTTTCACTTTTCAATAAGTCAGTTTCGCGTGTTACTGGACCGCAACCACGTACATCTACACCCGCAGTTGCACCTTCCGGTGCAACATTACACTGCACACCGTTGCACCAGTTATATTCGATGCATTTCCAATGCGCAAAAGCCTTAATTTATTTAATATTAATTGTTTTCATAGTTTACGCCTGGTTAATTGTAATCCAATAACGTTGCACGATTCTATCATCATGCATCTTTTCATTTTCTAACTCACCGCCATTGGCAACAATTATCTTAGCAGAAGCGACATTCACTTTATCACAGACAAATAGAACACGAACCAATCCCATTTCTTTACATTTATCCAAAGCTAAAGCAATCATTGCTTTGCCATAACCTTTATTACGTTCACTTGGACGAATACCATCCCCAACATGCCCACCAAAATGTAATAAATAGTCATTTAAATAATGCCGAATACTAACAGCACCAACCATACGTTGTGTTGAATCATCATAACAAAAGTAAGTACTTTGCGGTACATACCCTGCATCGTTAATTTTATCGATCGCTGCGCAATATCGTTCAAATTCATGCCAATCATCATTAAATATTGCCGCCGGAGAACCATTAGCTAATGGATTGGTCTGATTGTAAGTTGCCCATTCATCCAACATATCTATAATAGCATCTTTATATTGTTCATTTGGTTTTACTAACTTTAACATATTACTCACCTTCTTTTAAAACTATTCTAATCCATTTATTTCGTTAATTAGTATCAAAATATAGATAAATGTAACATGTTTCAAAATTTAAAATAATAGCTAAAAATACGTAAAGATAGAACTACTATCCCATTCACAATAAAAGTATTGGGCACTTTAATGCTTCTAGTAAGCATAAGCTTTAAGATAGTGCAATTGATTTTTTATATTTAAGGATATGAATTAAAACAGTTGTTTTATAAATTGAAATAATCCAAGTAATGATTCATCACCACTTGGATTATTAACTATTTCATTATGTTTGTAATTGTTCGTGCAACATAGACACCCGATGCTGATGCATGACTTAAACTATGGGTAACACCTGAACAATCCCCAATCACATATAAATTGTTGACAGAAGTTTGCAACTGTTGGTCAACGGAGACTTGCATATTATAAAATTTAACTTCCACACCATAAAGTAATGTATCATCGCTGGCAGTTCCTGGGCATACTTTGTCCAACGCATGAATCATTTCAATAATGTCATCCAATTGTCTTTTTGGGATAACCAAAGATAAATCCCCGGGTGTTGCTTTTAAAGTCGGAGTTACAAATCCTTTATCTATTCGCGATTTTGTGGAGCGTTGTCCACGAATTAAATCACCAAAACGTTGTACAATAACACCACCACCCAACATATTACTTAATCGAGCAATGGATTCACCATATTGGTTCGATTGTGAAAAAGGTTCAGTAAAATGATTAGAAACCAACAATGCAAAATTAGTATTTTGCGTATATTTTGCCGGATCATCGTAACTGTGACCATTCACCGTTACGATTCCATTGGTATTTTCATTCACAACGACACCATGGGGATTCATACAGAATGTACGCACATTATCTTGGTATTTTTCACTGCGATAAACAATTTTTGATTCGTATAACTTATCCGTTAATTCAGAAAATACATCCGCTAATAATTCAACACGTACACCAATATCTACGCGATCACTTTTCGTCGCTATACCAAAAGACGAACAAACACTTTCCATCCATTTTGAACCACTTCTTCCGGTAGATAAAATACACCGTTTTCCATAAAAATCTTCTTTTTCTCCATGTAAAACAAAAGTATCATTATCCTGAGTAACTGTTTGAATAGAAGTAAAAAAATGAAAATCCACTTTATCTTTTAAATGATTATATAAATTTTCTAAAACAATATAGTTAATATCAGTACCTAAATGTCTAACTTCTGCTTTTAATAAATGCAAATCATTTTGTAGACATTTTTTAGCAATTTCACTGTCATTATTTACATAAAGCTTTGTACTGTTACCGCCATATTGACAGTTGATATCATCAACATAACGCATTAACTCAATGGCTTTTTCTTTACCGACATAATCATATAAATTACCGCCAAAATCATTTGTAATATTATATTTTCCGTCACTAAATGCGCCTGCTCCCCCAAAGCCATTCATAATGGCACACGTTTTACAATGAATACATGTTGGAATCGTATCACCATTAATTGGACATTTTCTTTGATGCAATGGTGCGCCTTTTTCAAAGACACCTATCTTTAGGTTTTCATTTAATTTAATTAATTCGTACGCACTAAAAATTCCACCGGGACCTGCGCCAACGATTACTACATCATAAATCATATTTATTACCTACCTTTAGTCTTGTTTTTTAAACAAACCTATAATAGTTTATCCAAATTCAATGATTACACAAGCATAGATAATGGAATTTTGAAACAATCATGAAACATTTTCAAGAAAGAAAACAAATAAACGTGAAATATTTATTAAAATTATGGTTATAATTAACTACAATTCAAGAGGATCTTATGAAATCACAGAAAGAGATTAAATTAGAAGCTAAAAATATATTGAAGGCTGATTTTCTGAATATTACGATTTAAACGGCCAGGGTACTTTTAACTAGTTTATTAATAATATTGACAGATATGGTTTTATTTTTGTCACATTTTTTTCACCACTCATTATTTATATTGTCATCAAAACAAGTTTTTGCTGCTTATAAAGCAATATTGTTACTAAATTTAGTATCAGATATTATGGCAAAGTATTTGTAATGACGCTTATTACTCAAGCTATAACCTTGCGTTTTACGTTACTATCTGCGACTTTATTGGCTC
>CALCFG010000138.1 GCA_937900565.1 uncultured Erysipelotrichaceae bacterium | reverse complement strand
GACTTATGAGTTTTCTGCTTTTCTCAATATAAAATGGTCTCCTTATGCCAATATTGTAACGATTAAGCGATAATAAGAAAAGGTATCAATTTTCATTTCAATTAAAAATTAATACCTTCAATATTTAATAAATTAAGCCACAACAATATTTACGATTTTGTTTTTAACAACAATAATTTTTTTGATTTCTTTATCTGAAATATTACGTTGTGTTCCTTCTTGTTGTAATGCCAATTGTTTTATTTCTTCTTCACTGGCTTCATTACCAACCTCAAACTTAGCACGGACTTTGCCATTCACTTGTACGACCACTGTATGGGTAGCGACCACTAAGGCAGATTCATCATAGGTTGGCCAAGGTAAGTATGCCAAATCATCTTTTCCTGTTAAGCGTTGATACATTTCATTACCAATAAATGGTGCAATGCAACTTAACATTTGAATTAAACCCAAAGCATATGGTTTAAATACAGTTTCAGCTTTATAAGCATCGTTAATAAAGATCATCATTTGGCTAATCGCTGTATTAATATTCAATGTTTCAAAGTCATTGGTTACTTTTTTAACAGTAAAGTTATACGAATAATCCAAGCTATGATCATTCGAATCACATAATTTATCCATTTCAATGAATAAGCGCCATACACGATCTAACCAACGACGCGCCCCTTCTACCCCTTGAGTACTCCATGGTTTATCTGCTTCCAATGGTCCCATAAACATTTCGTATAAACGCAACGTATCCGCACCAAATTCACGACTAATATCATTTGGATTAACCGCATATTCTGGATAACGTTTACCCATTTTAATACCATTGGCACCTAAAATCATGCCTTGGTGAACTAGTTTATGGAATGGTTCAGCAACAGGACATAATCCTTTATCATGCAAGTAATTCGTCCACATCCGTGAATATAATAAGTGACCAACTGCATGTTCAGGACCACCAATGTATAAATCCACTGGCATCCAGTGTTTCATTAATTCATAATCCGCAAATGCTTTATCATTTTTCGGATCGATGTAACGTAAGAAATACCAACTACTTCCGGCACTACCTGGCATTGTACTTGTTTCACGTTTACCTTGTTTACCATGATAAGTCACGTTCACCCAATCGCTGGCTTTATCTAAAGGTGCTCCCCCACTTTTACTTGGACCATAGTCATCCAACTCTGGAAGAATCAATGGTAAATCTTCATCATCTAAGACTCCTATTGTACCATCTTCATAATGAATGACTGGTATTGGTTCACCCCAATATCGTTGACGCGCAAAAATCCATTCACGTATACGATAATTTACTTTCTTTTCCCCAATACCTTTCTCACTTAACCAATTGATCATTGTATCAATGGCTTCTTGTTTACCCATACCATTTAAAAAATCCGAGTTAATATGAATACCATCTTGGGTATAAGCTTCTTTACTAATATCGCCACCTTCCAATACTGGAATAATTTCTAAGCCAAACTTTTTCGCAAAGGCATAGTCACGCTCGTCATGAGCAGGTACAGCCATAATAGCACCTGTACCATAACTCATTAATACATAATCACTGATCCAAATCGGAATTTGTTTACTATTCACTGGATTAATCGCATATGCACCAGTAAATACACCCGTTTTATCTTTATTTAATTCAGTACGTTCCAAATCACTTTTACTCGCACAGGCTGTTTGGTAAGCTTTAACTGCTTCTTTTTGGGCTCCAGTTGTAATTATATCCACCAATGGATGTTCTGGACTTAAAACACAGTAAGTAGCACCAAATAATGTATCAGCACGAGTAGTGAACACAGTAAAATGTTCATTGGTATTGGCAACATTAAACTTAATCTGTGCACCAATCGATTTACCAATCCAATTACGTTGCATTTCTTTCGTACTCTCTGGCCAATCTAAGTCATCTAAATTAGCCAATAGCTTTTCAGCAAAAGCAGGAATATCCATAATCCATTGACGCATATTTTTACGAACCACTGGATATCCTCCACGTTCACTTTTGCCATCAATGACTTCATCATTTGCCAATACTGTACCTAATTCTTCACACCAGTTTACTGGCATTTCGACACACCGTGCGTAACCATCTAAAAATAATTGTTTAAATATCCATTGCGTCCATTTATAGTATGAAGGATCACTTGTTGCAATTACTTTACTCCAATCATATGAAAAACCCAGCATTTTTAATTGATTAGTAAAGTTTTCAATATTTTCTTTTGTAAATCCATCCGGATGATTACCTGTTGAAATGGCATATTGTTCTGCAGGTAAACCAAACGAATCAAACCCCATTGGATGCAATACATTAAAACCTTGCATCCGTTTCATTCGACAAATCACATCCGTTGCTGTATAACCTTCCGGATGACCTGCATGTAAACCTACACCACTTGGATAAGGAAACATATCCAATGCATAATATTTTGGTTTACTAAAATCATGGGTATCTGTCCTAAATGTTTGATTTTCTTCCCAAAAAGATTGCCATTTCTTTTCAACGGCTTGATGTTCGTAACTCATAAAATTTCCTCCCTTAATTAAAAAAGCGTTGATGATAACACTATAAAAAATAGTATTATCAAGAACGCTGTTACCCGTGTTACCATCTTGATTAATTCATAACATATCTATGAATTCACTTAATTAATTGAATTTAACGCATATCTTACGAAGTTCCCTTAAGCTCCATGACGAGTTCATTATTTTTTACTATCTTGTTCCATCCACCCAAGACTTTCTATGAATAACTAAATAATTACTACTTCATTTCATAGCCTCATTAATGATAGTAAAAATAAGCAAAAGAAGCAATAGCTAATCAAGCTTGTTTTCTATTCTTAAATACATGAATTTCCAAATGAGAATAATTATTCAATAATTTAATGATTTCATACCGATTTACTTTCGGAAAATTATGAACAAACGCAATAAATTCTAGATCAAGTTCCCCAGTTTCAATCCATGGCATGTCACTGCGTGGTTTACCCTTACGCTGCTCTATTCCTTGTAAACATACTTCCAACGGATAATCTAAATAAAATACTGTATCGCATAGATTCAATCTTTTTTCCATAGTGGCTGCATAATTGCCATCAATTATCCATTGTTCTAGTGCTAACACTGTATTTAATCGTTGAACAAATACCTCTTGACTAACCGTTGATTTATCCGCATTCCAATAAAGTAAATCCAAATGAATTAAAGGAAGATGCGTAATTTCTTGCAAGGCTTTCGCAAATGTACTCTTACCACTACCAGGACAACCGATAATTAATATTTTATTCATAGCACTATATTTCTTAAATGATTTAATAGTTCGTACAGCTTGGTTTAAAGAAGCTAACCCATCATTCATACCATAGGCATTACTATCCAATACGCCCACTGGCCGATCTGAATATCTTTCTTTATTTAACTCTTTCATAAGTATAACGAGTATAGTTAATTGTGGATTTAACAAACTCTTGCTCGATCAGTTTAAATGAAGTTGGATCAAACTCAGGAAATACAGTATCTCCATCATCAATTGTTGTATCGACAATGGTAATGAACATTTTATCGACGATAGCCATTGCTTGTTTATAAAGTTGGTAACCACCCGCAATGTAAATATCTTTACCATTGGCATAGGCTAATGCATCGGCTAATGATTTAACTGTTATTAAGTTTATATCGTTAAACGTCTCTCGTTTTGATACAACAATCGTCATTCGATCAGGCAACGGATGCCCAATTGATTCATAGGTTTTCCTACCCATTACCACGATTTGATTTGTCGTAAGTTTTTTGAATTGGTGTTGTTCCCCATCAATACGCCAAGGTATTTTATTATTTTTACCAATAATATTATTTTTACTTTTAGCTACAATTAAAGCAATCATAAAACAATCCTATTCCACATCTGGTTTTAAATGATAGACATTTGCTGCATTCCATAATAAATAACCTTTATACCCATTATCATAAGTTGCTTGAATCTGTTCTTGTACTTCTTCATAGGTATATTTTTTATAGACACGCAAATATGATGCGGTGAAGTCTTGCAACCAAGGTCTAACCTTAGCCACTTTAGTGCCTTGTTCAATATATGGTTGCAATACTGCATTGGAAGCTTTCAATGCTCCATCAATGCATTCATACGGTTGCAAATCAGGTACTTTTAATCCGAAAGCACCATTGCCATAATGACTCGGATAAATCATTGGTGAAATATAATCACAATACAAGGCTAAGTCACTATAACGTTGTCCAACCGATGCTTGATCAATTGGATTGTCAATCACTGCACCAAACACATCTGCACTTACGTAGACACCCAATGGCTTTAAATGTTCATAGAAATACTTCAAAGCTTGAGTAATGGCATCAATTTGGCTACGTCCATTAACAATTGCTTCATCATAAACAACTTGATTAACTTTACGTTCCGTACAAAAACGTATGTAATCAAATTGAATTTCATTAAAGCCAACATTTACCGCTTCATAAGCAGTTTGCAATACATAATCCCACACATCTTGATTATAAGGATCAACCCAAGCCAATCCTTGTCCATCACGGTATAATGAACCATCTTGCAAATGCAATGCCCAGTCATTTCTAATTTCTGCTATGAAAGGATCTTTAAATGTAACAATACGAGCAATAGTATAAATACCATTGTCTTTTAATCGTTTAATAATGGATTCAATGTTATCAATAATATTAATACTAACACCATAATCATTGAGAATCGGATTATCAGCACTAATTGTTAATCGTCCTGAATCATCTTTAATATCTATAACTACAGCATTAATTAATCCTTGCTTAGCACGTTCAATCACCCAATCAATTCGATCTTTACTGGAAGCCGAATAGGCTGTTAGATAAACGCCTTTTGTATCCACAGGGGGATTGCACTTTAACTGATCTTGTAATGCATTGAATTGATTATTTCTATTTAAAATCGTTGTATCAAAAATACCAGTTAATGGATCAAAAGGCATATCTTGAGCGCAAACATGCATTGGGTGCGTTAAACTAATAACACACCCTAAAGTGAATATAACATTTAAAATAATACTTATTTTTTTCATTGCAGTTTAATAATAACATGATTAGTTATGAAAATATATTTGTTGCTTATCGAACAGTTTAAATGAAATCAATTCTTCACTATTCAATGGTGCATTAAATAATCTCACAGCATTAATTTGATTATTATTATATGTTTTATAGTAATAGATTCCTTCATCACAATTCATTACCGAAGCATACGTGGTAATATCAGGTAAACCACTAGGGGTAATAACACTTCCTTTAACCATAGCAACACCGTCTAAAATATGAAAACCTTGCGCAATTGAACTCTCTTCATCATTATCACAAATACTATTATTTTTTAAAAATGAAGCCAACACAAACCGAGATGCAGGTGAATAGTCTCCAGGGAGTCCAATACCTCCCATTCCTTGTCCAAAAGTTTTTAATGGCAATTTATCAGCAAATGTATTAATTGCATTATGAGCATCCACATTCATGTATTGATTCATGTTAAGTTGGTGAAAATAAAATGGTGGATTATTGGTTAATACACCAAATGGATTTTCGTATACATGCAACCCATCTTTTTCTTGTTCAATGACAATACATTCATGCTTATCTGCTAACATCCAATGAAGTGGCGTTAATGGATAATTTGCACTGTACGGAATATTGGTAATATTCATATCATTCAATAATTCTTTCGCTTGTTTAACACTATCACATTTACCTAAAATTAATGGAATTATTTCATAGGGAGTGATATTTAACTTACCTACGCAAGGTTCCTGATAATGGGCAAAGGAAGGAAAATTTAATCCCGCCATAGCTAACCCTTTTTCATTAACTGCATCCGCATACAAGGCAATACCATTCGCATTAGTTCCCATACCAATCATTGCAAAATGATTGGATAGAATTTCCCCGTTTTTCAAAGGAATTTTTAAATTTCTTGGCGTTATTAATACTTCTTGATTAAAATCATATTCTAAATCTAAATTACGCCCAAAATAGAAGCAATTTGTTTTTAATGTAATACTTGTGCACATAGTAACCTTCTTTCTAGTTACTACTGTACCATAAGGTTAAGAATAAATTAGATAATCGCAAGATTTCACATTTCATACGTTAGTTATCCCATAATTAAAAGAACCTTACGGTTCTTTCAATTAATGTAATTGTGGCCAATAATCTTTATTCGCTTCAATCATTTCATCCAAGATTGCTTTAGCTACGCTCATACTTGGTACAGTCTTATTTAATGTAAATGCTTGAAGCACTTTCTCATAACTTCCTTCAATGCAACCTTCAACTAATAGTTTTTCACAATTTAATTGTTGCATCATTAAGCCTTGTTGGAATAATGGAATCGGATTTTGTGCAATTACTTCAGGTCCATTTTTACCAATATATGCCGGTACTTCTACCATGGCATCATATGGCATATTTGGAATAGCGCCTCTGTTTTCAACAATAACTAAGAAACGTGCTTTCGTATCATTTTTTAATGCAATCGCTAAATCCGCAATCCAGTCACCATGACTTCCAGCATAGAAGACTTTTTCGTCAATTTCACCCGTTGCTAAGTAATGATCAATGCCATCAAATAAATTCTTTTCGCGTGAATCCATTACTTCATTGGCTCTTGTATAATTTGCATCAGAATGTTCTACAAATTCTTTACTTTGTAAATAATAATTTAAATAAGTGTTAGGAATAAACTCTGGAAAGTTTTCTAAAATTTCATAGACGCCCTTCCATACATAATACCAACTTCCCTTAGCGTGACGATTAGTTCCTGCACTCGATAAACTTTCTTTACCTTTCATATAAGAAGCTGGTAATAAAATCTCATGTTCTTTAACATAAGCTTTTAAACGGTCCATGATATCTTGACCATTATATTCCATGCTTGTAAACCATCCAAAGTGATTTAATCCAAAATAATCATAAACAATGTTTTGTTTATCTTTAATCTCAAGTGCTGCTGCAATTAAATCGACAATCGCAATTGGCATATCACAAATATTAATGATCCGTGCATTAGGTCTTAATTTACGACATGCTTCAGATACAATAGCAGCTGGATTGGAATAATTTAGGATCCAATAGTCTTTTTTCGCATATTTTTCTACATCATCAATCACTTCAATCATTGGGAAGATGGTACGCATTCCATAAGCTAATCCACCACAGCCACATGTTTCTTGACCGACACAACCATGTTTTAAAGGAATCTTTTCATCTTTTTCACGCATTGCATATTTACCAACTCGCATTTGAGCAAAGATAAACGATGCATCTTTATATGCTTCTTCTTTATCATAAGTTACCGTCAATTTAATCCCTGATTTTAATTCTTCATCTAAAATCCATTTCACTACTACAGCAACTTTATCTTGTCTTTCTTTATCAATATCAAATAACCGAATTTCATCCACCTGCAATTCATCTTTACGTAGTGCAATCGATTTAACAATACCTGGAGTAAACGTACTTCCTCCACCTACAATAGTAATAATCATCCTAAAACCTCCTATTTCATTTGTTCTAATGCAACATCCACTGCTTTTTTAATTTGTGGAACTTCTAAACCAAAAATAATTTGGATATCGTTACCTTTTTTAACAATCCCACTGTGTTTGACTTGATTGATCATATCATCATTAACTTTTGATAGATCATTAACATTCACACGTAAACGTGTAAAGCAATTTTCAACAGTTTTAATATTATCTTTTCCACCCAAGCCATTAATAATGGCATTTACTTGTTCACTCGATAAAACAGTGGTTGCTACTTTATTGGTTGAATTCGCTGTAGATTCAACTTCTTGCATACTTGTTGTATCTTCTCTTCCTGGTGTTTTGAAATTAAATTTTTTAATTAAGAAAGTAAAGACAACAAAATAAACAATGATTTCAGCTAAAGCCAATACATACATCATTGGCCAATTGGTACGTTCAACACCTGCAGCTAAGTTCATAACAAAACTATTGATCAAACCAGTTGTCATGGCGTGAATATTAAATAATTTTAATAGTGCCACAAATGTACCAGCAATAACAGAATGAACAAAGAATAATACCGGTGCAGCAAAAGCAAACATAAAATCAATCGGTTCTGTAATACCACTTAAACAAGCTGTCATCACTAACGGAATGAGAATATTTTTAATGTTTTTCTTATTCTCTGGTTTAGCTGTAACGTAGAATGCTGCACAAATACCAATATATCCAAACGTTTTTGCAAATCCGGTTCCCATATAATAAATAGAATCTGAGAATGGAACACCCATTTGCAATTCAGTCATTAATATTGGATATGCGCCAACAATCGTTGTTTCACCAACTTGCAACGTACCGCCCAAATCACCAAATTGGAATGGTGCATACACTAAGTGATGTAAACCTGTTGGAATCAATAAACGTTCTAACATCCCATATAAGAATAGTCCAAATGATCCACTATTAGCAATCACGCTTGTTAATGCAGTAATACCATGTTGAACAATCGGCCAAATATAGCATGCAGCTACTCCCATTAAAATAGCAACAGCTACCATGCAAGTAAAAGAGAAACGTGTTCCAGAATACATACTCCAATAACCTTTAAAAGATGCATTACATGTTTTATTGAACACATAACCTGTTAAACAGCCCAAAATAATTCCGGAGAACACTCCCATATCAGTAACTTGCATCCCCATAACTGTGGATTGACCTGTTCCATACAACCCCACCATTGCATTTGGTTCCGCCAACAGACCATTGGTAGATAATGTTGTATTATTGGCAACTAAAAACATAAAGTAAGCCATTAATCCAATTAATGCCGCTTGATGTTTATCTTTTTTAGCTAATGCTGCCGCAATACCCACAGCAAATATTAATCCCAAATTATTAATAATTACCATGATGCATTGGTACAATAAATTACCAATTAATTGAATTGGTCCCCATCCTAAAAATGGAAGCAATCCCACCACTGTTGAATTTGTAATTAATACTCCAACAACTAAAATCATTCCAGCCACAGAAATATAACTTAATGGCTGTACCATTGCTTTAGAAAATTTTTCTAAAGCTGCTAATATCTTATCTTTCACGTATTTTCCCTCCTTTTTACAAAATCGTGAAATAAAAAAGTAGACAACACCTAAAAACACTATTCTGTGTGTTTTATGGTCTTGCCTACTTAAAGTAACAATCCGTTATTTTTCATTCAAGATACGTAATAAATGTATCATTAAATAGACTTTTTCTTGTTGCGATAATTGATAATTGAATGTAACTAAAACATATTCATCAATTGCTTTTAAACAAGGTTCTAATTGTTTCTTTTGATTAATGAGTAATGAATACATATCACCCAACGCATCGATACTTTCATTTTCGTGATAGATAACCCTATTAGCTAAAAACTTGAGATGCGTCATTAAACGAGTAGTATCCAAATCATTCATATCTAATTCAATACCAAATGAATTGCGAATGATATCCATGATTCCTTTAATAAAAACTAACGTATCACTAATATCTTGTTTATCTTTTTTCATGGATGCATTAACAATATGCAATGCAATGAATCCAGCTTCATCCTTATTTAATTTAACATTTACAATTTTTTCAACTTGATCTAACGCCCATAAGCCAATCTGATATTCCTTGCGATACAAATACGATATTTCTGAATTTAAAAAATTAGTTAAACTGACATTTTTTAATTGCCGTTCGACTGCAAAATAAATATGGTCCGTTAATGCCATGACTATTTGATCATCCAATATAACGTTTAATTCATTTTGTGCCTTTTCCATAATTAACTCAGCAATTTGAAAATATTCTATGGGTACTTGATCAAACAAAGCATGGAATTTGCTCGCGTGTTCATCCATAATATAGAACCGTTTTTCAATCTTTGCTTCATTAAGCAAATCTCCAGGCTTTTTACCAAACCCAATTCCAGAGCCTTGAACAATTGCTTCTTTATTATCTTCAGTTTTAGTGGCAACGATATTATTATTAAAAACACGTATTACTTTCATCCATGACTCCTTCCTCCATGTAAAAAGACCTATCAAAAAGAATACTTTATTGATAGGTCTTGCCTACTTAAAGTAACAATCCTTGTAGATTAACTACTAATCAAATTATACTAACTTAAAATTAAATGTCAACGCTTTCATTAAAATTAGTAAATTATATTGACATATAGGAATATTTGCTTAAACTAATAGACGACAATGTTACTGTTAAATCAGGCATGAGTTACTTTAATTAAAGGGACTTGTGCCTTTTAATTTAAAAGAAAGCTAACTATATAAAAGTCAATAGAAATTGATGAAATAGTTTGAA
>CALCFG010000137.1 GCA_937900565.1 uncultured Erysipelotrichaceae bacterium | reverse complement strand
AGAAAGGAGAGCTATGTACGAAGCTAAGCAAGGTACGCTTTGTATCATACAAGAACAGTATGAAAAAATTTTTAGAAGAGTTTAAAACGTTTGCGATTCGTGGAAATGTTATTGATATGGCCATTGGTGTTATTATTGGTGGCGCATTCTCTGCGATTATAAATTCATTAGTGAATGATATTTTGTCCCCGTTATTGGGTATTATTACAGGCGGACTCGATTTTAGTGTGTTAAGCATTGCTATTGGTGGTGTTGAATTGCGCATTGGATTATTTTTAAATGCGCTCATTAGTTTTGCATTGATTGCGTTTGTTGTCTTTTTAATGATTAAATGCATCAATTGCTTAAAAAAACCTGAGAAAGCACCGGTGGTAGAGCCAGCGAAATCGGATGAAGTCTTATTGTTGGAAGAAATCGTCGAATTATTAAAGGAAAAATAAGATATGTTATTACTTGTTTCACCTACAAAAACAATGAAGTTAACTAATGCACGCAGTCAAACAATGCCACGCTTTATCAAAGAAGCCAAGCAATTAATGGGTAAATTAAAAACCATGTCACCATCACAATTGCAGGGTATGTTTGGTTGCAATGAAAAAATTGCTCAGCAAGTGGCGAATTATAATGAGCAATGGTGTGATGGTAATGGTTGGAAAGCATTGACTTTATTTGATGGATTGCAATTTAAATCAATGCAAATTGATCAATGGGATGCGGAAACGTTAATGTTTGCGAGCAATCATTTGGCCATCATGAGTGGACTTTATGGAATCGTGCATCCATTGGATGGCATTTATCCATATCGGTTGGATTTTAATGACGAAATCAATGGAATCAAAGTTAAACAATTTTATCAAAATAAAATTCTAACGTATTTGCATTCGTTAAATACTCCAATCATTGACGCATGCAGTAAAGAATATCAACTCAGTGATTCCTCTTTGCCCCGCATTGAAGTTGTATTCTTAGAAAACGGTAAAGCCAAAGCAACGCTTGCTAAACAAGCAAGGGGGTATTTTGCGCGTTATTTTGTAACGCATAAAATCGATACAATTGAACAAATAAAAGCATTTAACGCGCATGAATTTTATTTTGATGATACATTATCTACAGAAAGTCGATTAGTATTTAATCGAGATAAAGGTGAATAAGTATGTTAGAAGTTGGAAGCAAAGCGATAGATTTTACATTGAAAGATACGCAAGGTAATGATGTGTCATTGCATGATTTTTTAGGAAAGAAAGTTGTACTATATTTTTATCCTAAAGATAATACGCCGGGTTGTACACAACAAGCGTGTGCTTTCCGTGATAACTATCAAGCTTTTTTAGATAAAGATGTGGTTGTTATTGGAGTAAGTAAGGATAGCGCGAAAACACATGCTAATTTTGCTTTAAAATATGATTTGCCATTTATTTTGTTGGCAGATCCAAATCGGGATGTATTGTATCAATATGGCGTTGTTAAGCCAAAGAAAATGTATGGAAAAGAAGTATTGGGTACAATTCGTACAACCTACATTATTGATGAAAATGGCGTTATTTTGCATGGAGAAGAAAATGTTTCGCCAGTTAATAATCCAATTGATGTGATTAATGTGTTAAATACATTAAACAAATAAGAATTATTCTATGAAACCGATTTTTATCGGTTTTTTTGATATGATAAAAGTGTTGGAGAAATAATTATGAATAAACGTGTCATTTTATTATCAGGAATGAGTGGGGCTGGGAAAAGTTCAGTTGCTGCTGTATTAGAGGATATGGGGTATTTATGCATCGATAATTTACCCGTAGAATTATTGGATGATTTTTTGGATGAATGCATTGATAGCAATACCAATCCACGCTATAACAACGTTGTGCTTTCTGTCACTGCCAATGATTTTCAATCTTTTATTCAAACATTGAATAATTCATTGTGCGATGTGTTGGTTGTTTTTGTTGACGCAAGTAATGATACGTTATTGCACCGTTATAAAAGTACACGGCGATTGCATCCCTTTTTATTAACGAATCAAGCGTCAACACTTGAAGAAGCAATTAGTGAAGAACGTCAATTGTTTAAAGCGTTGGTGGATGTACCACAAATGATTATTGATACTACGTTTTTAACGCCAAGTGCGTTAAAGAAAAAGGTGATGGAAACATTAAGCATCAATAGTAAACCGGAATTTTCCATTTCTTTTATCTCTTTTGGGTATAAAAATGGGGTACCGATGGATGCGGATATTCTAATTGATGTGCGGTTTTTACCTAATCCTTATTGGGAAGCCGATTTGCGTAAATTAAGTGGGGATGATCAACCGGTATATGATTATGTGATGGAAAAGGATATTACGAAAGAATACATGAAACGCTTAACATCATTCTTAGATTATTCTTTTGAACAATACATTAAAGAAGGTAAGAATCACTTTACTGTTGGGGTAGGTTGCACGGGTGGTCAACATCGCAGTGTGGCCATTACCAATGCATTGTACTCAATTTATTCGCAAAAATATCATTGTTATAAATCTCATCGGGATAAGGTAGCTGTGTATGAGCAATAAACGTATTGTGGTTATTGGGGGCGGTCATGGGCAATCGTTAATATGTCAATCCATAAAATCCATTGATCATCTGGACATCAGTGCAATCGTTACGGTGGCTGATGATGGAGGAAGTACTGGCCGATTGCGTGAATTGTTTCATTTACCTGCAATGGGAGATATACGCAATGTCATGTTGGCGTTAAGTGATTCCACATCACTTTTGGCGCGATTAATGGACTATCGCTTTGCCTCGAGTCCAGATGATATGGAAGATATGGATGTGCAAGGTCATAATTTAGGCAATTTAATCTTTACAGCATTAATGCAAGAAACAGGAAGTCTGGAAGAAAGTATTAATGCATTGGCTTCCATTTTGCATACGCAAGGGAAAGTAATTCCTGTTACGGATCAAGTGGTTACACTGAATGCAATGATGAAAGATGGTACTCGGGTTAAGGGTGAAAAGAATATTCCAACCATGGTCAATAGTATAGATAAAGTATTCTATGATGTCAGTGTTTATGCCAATACGCATGCCATTGAAGCTATTTTAAATGCAGATTTAATCATTTATGGGATTGGTTCACTCTATACCTCGATTTTACCGAATGTAATTATTCCTGAAGTTGCGGATGCATTGCATCGTTGCAATGCACCCAAAGTGTATTTTTGTAATGCCATGACTCAACCTGGCGAAACGGATGGGTATTCATTGGAAGATCATATGGAAGCGTTCGATAAACATCATGTACCGGTTGATTTGGTTGTATTGGCCAATGATTTAATACCCAATGCGTTAACCAGTAAGTATTTAACTCAACATAGTATTGCAGTGAAAGCAAAAAATAAGGAACATACTTATCAAGTATGGCAAAGGGAAATGCTACAGTTTGATAACCAATTGGTACGTCATGATGTAAATAAGGTAAAAGCTATTATTAAGGAATTGTTAGGGAAGGTTTAGTATGTCATTTGCGTCGGAAGTAAAGCAAGAAGTTGCGTTAAATGAATTAAAATCATGTTGCATTAATGCGCAATTGAGCGCTTTAGTGCAATTGACTTCTACCATTGTGATTCGCAACTCAGGAATGGCACTTTGTTTTAAAACTGAAAACCCAACGACAGCCAAACGTATTCTAAAATTAATGAAGATTCAATTCGATGTTAAAAGTGAGTTATCCATGATTCATAAAATGAATTTGAAAAAGAATAATATTTATCAAATTTATATTTATGGGGATATTATGACCATTTTAAAAACATTGGGATTAAGTTCAAGTAAAGGATTATTGGATTGTCCGCTGGCTAAGGTGGTGCATAAAGATTGTTGTGCAAGGGCTTATTTGGCTGGCGCATTTATGGCCAGTGGGAGTATTAATAATCCGATAAAAAGCAATTATCATTTAGAAATTGTGGTTGAACATGAAAATCACGCACAGTTTATCGAAAAGTTAATGAATCGTTATGATTTGCATGCCAAAACGATCTTACGTAAAAATCATTTTGTTATTTATGTAAAAATTGCGGAAAAGATTGGTGACTTTATACGGCTAATTGGTGCGGTGGAATGCTTGTTTAAATTTGAAGATATTCGAATACAACGTGATTTTAAAAATAATTTATTACGATTGGATAATTGTGAATTGGCCAATGAAATGAAAGTTCAAAAAGCTGCGAGTGATCAAATGGCAATTATTCAACAAATATTTGATTTGGGGTTATTCGATCAATGCGATGCTAAACTCAAAGAAATTATTAATGTTCGTATTAAATATCCGGATGCTTCATTGAATGAGTTGTGCTCATGTTATGAATCTTTGTATAATCAAACCATCTCAAAAAGTGGGTTAAAGCATCGCTTTAATAAGTTGAGTGCACTGGTAAGTGCGAATATAGATGAAATGGAGAATTAATCATGCGGTATAACAATGGCTTAATTGCACTGTTGGTAATGTTTATTTTAATGATGGTGTTATCTACCATCTTTAGTTTTGTGTTTAAATTCTTTCCCATTATTTTAATCGTGGGTGTGATTTGGTACGCATACCATAGCTATAAAACAAATAAGAAAACTAAAGAAGCACAAGTACAACAAGAACAAGATAATGTGTATGAAAATTTCTTTGATAATCAAACCATTGAAGGAAATAATGCGTTTGACAAAGATAAATTTTTTAGTGATGATCAATTTTCAGATTTGAAAATTATGGATGCAACAGTTGTTGAGAAAAAAGATAGTGAATCGAAATGATTGAATTTGCTAAGCGTGAACATCGCAATGAACTGATGACATTGTGGAAAACGTGTTTTCCATTGATTAGCACGATGGAAGTTAATTATTTCTTTTCACATGATTATCAAGAAGATAATACATTAATGTATATGCAAAATAGTCGTGTTATTGGTGGTGTGACGCGAATGCCTGCCAATATATTGTTTAACGGTCGCTATTTGCGTAGTTCCATCATTTCTGGATTAGTGGTTGATCCACGATTTCGCCATCAAGGTGTTATGCATCAATTAATGCAAACGCAATTGGAACATTTGCAACATACGGAATTGGTTTCCCTTGCGCTGGCGCGCAATAACACCGATTTATCGGAATTTGGATTTACGCCAGTATATTTTCGTAATAATTATGAAATAACGCGTGATCAAGTTGGGCGGATTAATGATGAAGGAATTTCTTTCCGCTTTCGTGCCAATGATGTATTGCAATTGTATGCACGTTATATCAAACGATTCAATGGATTTATTGTACGGGACAAAAAGGATGTTGAAAAAGTAATGCAACGGGCACAAGCGTTGGGTGGAAAAGCTATTTTCTATTATGATGGCAATGATCAATTGCAAGGTTATTGCGCTTATCATATGGATGGTTTAGTTGTAACGGTGGATGAAATTGTTTACATGGATACCATTGCATTAGTTAAATTATTAAACTATGCATTATTAGAGCGTCATTACATTACATTATCGGTATCGGATAGTGAAGATTTATTAAAAATATTCCCTAACGCAAAAGTAAGCCCAACAATATTTGCTGGTATGCGTATTAATGATTATGATTTATTTAATCGATTGTATAATTGTGATGTATCCTCAGTAGCCCAAGCAATAGCCTTTGGTAACCCAAGGATGCATTGTTTAGTTAATTTTTAAAGGTAGGTAGTATGGTATTAACAACAAAAGGAAAAGTAACCATTGCATTAATTATTATTGCAGTCATTGCTATTATTGGGGCAATTGTTTATTTTGCTAGCCAAGGTAGCGCTAACGATGCTGCTGATGCAACTGCAATGGTGTCTATTGTGACAAAATCAATTCAATCTAGTGGCTATATTGTTTAGTAAATAACACTTCTGTCATTATGCGGAAGTGTTTTTTTGTAGCAGAAAATATGCTATTTGTTTAGCGAAAAAAGGACAGCTGTCCTAACTAATGATGTAATAATTTAATTTTGAAATTATTTTCACAAAAGAAGCGGTTAAATTCACTTTTAGACACGTAAAACTTATGAAATGGGTGTATGATAGACACATAAATAAAAGGACGCTTATAAAAAAAAGTACTCTTTGTAAGCGATTACATTTTAAAGGAAGGAATTATGAAGAATAAAATGGTTGCAATGATCCTTGCTGGTGGTCGAGGATCGCGTTTGCATGAATTAACAGAAAAAGTAGCAAAACCAGCGGTTTATTATGGAGGAAAATACCGTATTATTGATTTTCCTTTGTCCAATTGTGCAAACTCTGATGTAAATATCGTGGGAGTGTTAACACAATATGAGTCTGTTTTGTTGAATGCGTACGCATCTGCAGGACAACGTTGGGGATTGGATACCGATGATTCAGGAGTTTTTGTGTTGCCACCACGTGAAAAACTTGAAGGTGGATTGCAAGTGTACCGTGGTACGGCGGATGCAATTACGCAAAATATTGATTTTTTGGATCAATATAATCCAGATTATGTTTTGGTTTTATCGGGTGACCACATTTATAAGATGAATTATGATTTGATGTTGGATTATCACCAAGAACGTAATGCCGATTGTTCCATTGCGGTTTATCAAGTACCATACGAAGAAGCATCACGTTTCGGCATTATGAATACTGATTTGACGGGTAAGATTTATGAATTTGAAGAAAAACCCGAACATCCTAAATCTAACTTAGCAAGTATGGGTATTTATATTTTTAATTGGAAGACATTACGTAAATACTTAGTGGATGATATGAAGAATACTGAAAGTGACCATGACTTTGGTAAAAACATTATTCCAACAATGCTAAATGATGGTAAACGTTTATTTGCTTATATTTTTGATGGTTATTGGAAAGATGTAGGAACTTTAGATTCTTTATGGGAAGCCAATATGGATTTGATTGATAATCCAGATTTAATTAATTTAAATGATGATGGATGGAAGATTTACGCGGATGATAGCAACATGTTGCCACATTATGTGGGTAGTGAAGGTGAAATTGATAAATCATATGTCGATCAAGGTTGTGTTGTGGAAGGTGTTGTAAAACATTGCGTATTATGTACCAACGTAAAAGTTGGCAAAGGTGCCACCGTCGAAAATGCAGTTGTCATGAAGGGCGCTGTGATTGGTGAAGGCTGTCACGTTGAAAAATGTATTATTGGTGAAGGCGTGCACATTGCCAAAGGCGTGAGTGTTGGTGACAATAAAACAAAGAATGTACAACTTTTTGCAAAAGATGTTAAAGGTGGTGATTTAGATGCGTAATATATTAGGAGTTTTAATTTATCCACACGATATTAACAATATTGAAGGTATTGGTGATTATGTGAGCGCCAGTGCGGTATCTTTTTTAGGAAGATATCGTATTGTAGATTTTCCAGTAAGTAATATGAGCAATTCTGGAATAGATACAATTCAAGCGTTTATTAAAGAAAAACCAAAGAGTTTGGTTGAACATTTAGATAATGGTCGTCAATATAACATGAATACGAAACGTGGTGGTATCCGTTTATATTTTGCGCCAGAATCACGTGGCAATATGACGAATTATTTAACCGATGTTTCCACGTTATATTTCAACAAACAATGGATTGAACGTGAAGATAAACAATATGTATTAGTTGCTAACAGTAACATGATTTATACATTTGATTTTGATAAATTATTGCAAAAGCATATCGAATCCAAAGCAGATATTACGGTAATGTATAAAGAATGCAATAATGCCAATAAACAATTCATTAATTGCGATGTGGTTGAATTGAATCGTCAAAATGGTGTAAAAAGTATTGTCCAAAATCATGGGGATAAAGCAAAACGCAATATCATGATGGGAACGTACATTATGAACAAGGAAATTTTCTTGGGTATGATTGATCAAGGCTACCATACATCACGATTATATTGGCTACGCGATGTTTTAAACGATGCGTGCGATTATTTGGATGTACGTGGTTTTAAATACGATGGATATTTTGCTTGTGTTAATAGCTTTAAAGCGTATTATGATACATCGATGGAATTATTAGATACACGTAAACGCAATCAATTGTTTGAAGAAGATTGGCCAATTTACACGCAAACTAAGGATTCTTGTCCAACGCGTTATGCAGAAAGTGGAAAAGCTGTGGGCTCTTTAGTTTCCAATGGCTGTTTGATTAAAGGGAATATTCAAAATTCAATTATTGGACGTCGTGTCAATATTGGCAAAAATACCGTTATTCGCAATAGTATCGTCTTCCCTGATGTTACTATTGGTGATAATGTGGTTATCGAAAATGCCGTTGTGGATAAATACAGTAAGATTGCAAAAGTGAAAGAAATTAAAGGAACAGAAGAAAGACCATTCTATGTTCGTCGGGGAGATATCATTTAATTATGGAAATTTGTTTTGTTGCCAGTGAATGCACTCCTTTTATTAAAGTGGGTGGATTAGCGGATGTTGTGGGGTCATTACCACAAGCATTAACACGTAATGGGGCACATTGTTGTGTTGTTATTCCGCTTTATAAAAAGATTATGGATAATTATGGGCACATGCTATCATTTATCGGCGAATATCAAGTGGATATCAATTACCATAATGTCCCTGTAAAAATTATGGGTATGGATAAAGATGGCGTAACTTATTTCTTTGTCCAACATGCAGGGTATTTTGAAAGAGAAGGCAGTATTTATGGCTTTATGGATGATGGTGAACGATTTGCTTTCTTCCAAAAAGCAGTCATGGAGTTATTCCGTGGGATTAATTATTGGCCAGATGTGATTCATTGCCATGACTGGCATACTGGAATGATTCCTTGTATGTTAAAAGAAAATTATTGGTATGATGGGCGCTATAATCGCATGCGGACAATTTATACGGTGCATAACTTAGCTTACCAAGGTAACTTTAGTAAAGATATGTTGGATAGTTGCTTAGGGTTAAGCTTTCGATTGTTTGATAATGGTGCGGTACGTTTTGATGGGGGAATATCTTTCATGAAAACAGGGATTCTATATGCCGATAAAGTGACCACTGTTTCACCAAATTATGCGCAGGAAATTTTATCCAGTGATTATGGCGAACATTTAGAGCATGTATTAATGAGTCGTGGGGGTGACCTTTGGGGAATCGTTAATGGAATTGATACAACGGTTTGGGATGCTAGTAAGGACAAACATTTAGTAAAAAACTATACGGCCAAGACAGTGAAGACTGGAAAAGCGAAAAATAAAGCGGCATTGCAACGGCAATTGGGCTTGGAAGTTAATCCGAATGTTTGTTTAGTGGCAATGGTTACGCGCTTAGTGGATCAAAAAGGGATCGACTTAGTAATTTCTCAAATGGATGAAATTGTTCGCATGCCAATACAATTGGTTATTCTTGGAAATGGTAATGCTGAATATGAACGTATTTTAACGGATTGTGAAAATGGCAATAAAGGAAAGATTTGTTTTTATAACGGATACAATGAACCGTTATCCCATATGATTTATGCGGCAGCGGATGCGTTTTTAATGCCAAGTCGTTTTGAACCGTGTGGAATTAGTCAATTAATTTCCATGCGTTATGGTACATTACCAATCGTTAGGGAAACGGGTGGTTTAAAAGATACCGTTAATCCATACAATATGTTTACTGGTTCGGGTAATGGCTTTAGTTTCTATCAATACGATGGATACGATATGAAAGAGTGTATTTACCGTGCATTAAGTGTTTATTACGATAACAAACACGATTGGAATGGCTTAGTACAAAATGCGATGGCAACCGACGTTTCGTGGGATCATTCTGCCTCCCTTTATATGGATTTATACCATATGTTAGGTGTGTATTAGTTAAATTTGGCGATAAAAATCGAAGCTGTCTTAGGATAGCTTCTTTTTATGTGCATGCGAAGGGAATAATTTTAAACCATTGACTTATTCAAAGATACTCTTATAATAAAAAAGGTTCCAATTAGAACTAATAGGTGTGTTTATGCGAGAGACAAATTTAACTTTAATTCGTAAAATTAATAAATTTTACGATGATTTATTAAAAATCAGTGCACATCACTACGATTTATCGTTAACGGATATTAAAGTATGCTCTTTTTTAATGAATCATCCAAGGCTTAACAGTGCCAAACATATTGTGGAATATCGGATGTTGCCAAAAAGTAATATCTCAACTTCCATTGATAAATTGGTAAATGATGGGTATTTAACAAAAATTAATGATGAAAATGATCATCGCAAGTATTTGCTTTATTTGACGGATAAAGCAAAGCCTTTGTGCCGTGAAATTAAGGAAGTAAATGACTATTTTTATCAGATTCTGTATGGGAACATTGATCACGATTTATTGGAAATACAAAATCGTATCAATCAACAAATTATTTTAAACATTGATAATGCACGAAAGGAAAAGGAACATGGAAAAGAAAGATAATAGCTTTTTAGGAACGCAACCCATTGGTAAATTAATGATGTCATTGGCGATTCCTACTGTAACTGCACAATTAATTAATATGTTATATAACATTGTGGACCGTATTTATATTGGTCATATTGAAAATGTTGGCTCATTGGCATTAACTGGAGTTGGTGTGTGTATGCCGTTAATTATGATTGTATCGGCATTTTCTTGCTTTGCTGCTTTTGGTGGGGCACCAAGAACTTCCATCTATTTGGGGCAAAATGATCAGGATAGTGCACAAAAGACATTGAACAATTGTTTTGTATTGCAAATCATTATTTCAATTGCGTTATCTGTTTTCTTATTCTTGTTCAATCGTCCATTAATCATGGCGTTTGGTGGGAGTGTGGATACGATTCAATTTGCAGTGGATTATATGAATATTTACTCCATAGGGACACTATTTGTACAATTAACGTTGGGAATGAATGCTTTCATTACATGTCAAGGATTTGCCAAAACAGGAATGTTAAGCGTTTTAATTGGTGCGCTAACTAATATTGTCTTAGATCCTATTTTAATTTTTGGTTTAGGTTTAGGAGTTAAAGGGGCAGCGTATGCAACCATTATTTCGCAAGCGGTATCGACTGTGTGGGTATTGATGTTTTTAATGGGTAAGAAAACCACGATTCGCTTAAATTTATCCGATATGAAATTAAGTAAACGATATTTAGGACCTGTATTGGCGTTGGGAATTAGCAACTTTATTATGCAATCCAGTGAAAGTATCATCTCCATTTGCTTTAATGCTTCATTGCAAAGCTATGGTGGAGATTTAGCGGTGGGAGCAATGACTATTTTAACGAGTGTTATGCAGTTTGCGATGTTACCATTAAGTGGATTTGGGCAAGGAGCACAACCAATTATTAGTTATAACTATGGTGCACGCAATGGTCAACGGGTAAAACAAGCGTTTAGTTTATTATTTAAGATTAATACAATATTTGCCACTGTGTTATGGTTAGTGATTGAATTGGTACCAAGTGTATTTGCTCGGATGTTTTCACCAGATCCAGTATTAATTGAATTTACTCAATCGGCATTACGTATTTATATGGGTGCTGTGTTATTAATGGGACCATTAATGGCGTGTCAAATTACATTTACTTCATTAGGTAAAGCAAAACAAAGTATTATGGTTGCAGTTACGCGTAAGTTTATATTATTGATTCCATTAATCTATATCTTGCCAAATGTGTTACCAATTGATAAAACGACCTCAGTATATTTAGCAGAACCAGTTGCTGATGTATTAGCAGTGACATTTACATTGGTTTTATTTAGTAAAGTATTTAAACAAACGTTAAAGCAAATAAGTGAAGCATAAAAAAAGGTGTTAAATAATGGCATCCCATTATTTAACACCTTTTATAATGACTTATTCGTAATCGCCACCACTGACATTAAAGAATTCTTCCATTGTTAATTCACTGTCATGGATTTGTTGGGCTAAATCTTTACCCACATAGCGATAATGCCACCACTCATCCACGTAACCTGTAATATCTTCCTTACCAACTGGATAGCGAAGAATAAAGCCGTAGTTATGGGCATTTTCTGCTAACCATAATGCAGCCGGTGATCCTTCACACTGTTCGATTGGACAATCAGAGCGCTTGGATGCATTCATGCGGGTATTATCACCCATTATATCCATTGCTAACCCTGTTTGATGGTCGGAATATCCAGCACGTGAAGAATATTTATCCGCGGCTGCATATCCATCCCGATTCGCATAATTTTCATATAAACTTACTTGTGTTGAATAAGAACGATACCCACTTTGTGCATATAAGGTTACGCCATCAGCTTTAGCATCTGTTAATAATACTTCTAAAGCTTGGGCTGCTTCTTCGCGTAAGTATTGTACTCCAGAAGATCCGGGGTTTGAAACTGCCACTAAATCAGTTGGAGCATATTCTCCAATAGGATGTTTTTTATTGGCAATTATCGTTAAGCTATCCGGTGAGGTGGTATCGTATTGTGGACTAATTGTTGGAACAATTGTTTCCTGTGGGTCCATGGTCTGATTTAAATCTGTGGTAATATTTGTTGGAGTTGGCGCGATCAAATCTTGGTTATTAGCTTTTGGTGTGAATAAGTATATTAATAATGCAATCAGTAATATTAAAATGAGTAAAGCAATGGTTATAATGGCTTTTCCATAAGGGGTTAAGCGATATTTACGTTTAGAATGTTTTGTTTGTTTCATAGCAAATTCCTTTAATTGAGTGGGTTGTCTTCAATGACAATACAGTTGAGTTTATTAGTATATGCACAAGTACTATCCAAGGCTATAATGCCTTCTTGAATAAATGGGTTATGGTTGGCATCTTCATCAAATTCACTGCCGTCACTTTCGTAATGGGTATGGCCAAAGGAACAATGGAAATGCCCACAGATAATTGTTTTACCATTTTCTTTTACTCCATCGTGCCATGCTTTCATGCCGTTGGTCCAACGTGCTCTTTGCCATAATTGATCACTGGCGTTGCGCCAGTTATCGTAGTATGAATAATGATTCAGATAATCCAAATAACATGGAATCCAACCATGAACAAAAATATGGGATTGAGTTTCATAGTAGTTTTTCATGTTTGGAATTATTTTAGTAATAATGGGTGAATTTACGAGTTTTTGATACATTTCTTTAGTGTTATCGTATAAATCGTAGAATTGACAATTACAAATCTGTAATACAGTATCGGTTGTACCGTTAGATATATGATGCGATCGATTCCATTCATAGCGTTGGAATCCGTGAACGATGTCCATTAGTAATTCTTCGTGGTTACCTTTGATTAGAATTACTTCATTTTTATTCATTAAGCTTAAGATAAACTCTTGCAATTGAATGACTTGATTACCTCGATCAAATAAATCCCCACAAATAATGAGTTGATGTGGAGTTTTGTCATTAAAAAAACCAGCTATGGTTAATGCATCTATTAAGCAATCATAATAACTGTGGATATCGGAAACAACATAATATTTCATACCAACATTTTACGCTATATTCATACGTAAAGAAAAATGAATCATCACATAAACTTGCGACAAAGTTTGAGTATAATTTACTTGTTAAAGGTGGATTAAAAAGTGAATATCTTATTGTTATTAACTCCCAAAGGTAAATTAAAATA
>CALCFG010000136.1 GCA_937900565.1 uncultured Erysipelotrichaceae bacterium | reverse complement strand
AAATGGATATCCTGTCAATAAATCCATGCCGTCGCCAAACTTACGCTGTTCCCAATCTTCATTGTAGGAATTGAAACGAAGAAGAGGTTTTAATGGTTTAGTCATGGTAATCACCTAAAAGAAGGGATTGAAGTTCTTTTATACCTTTCATATCGAATTCGTTACCGGTTAGTTCATCCATCATTGCAGCTAATTGTTTTTCTGTTTCATGGATTTGTTGTTCGATATTTTTTAATGTATTGGAGTATTTGTGAGATAAGGAAGTAATGCAAGTTATTAAGCGGTTGATTACTTGGTTAGGCAAATCGGATAATTCGTTGATTAATGGATTGATCCATTTTTCTTGAAGTAATTCGTTTACTTGATCATCTGTTAAGTTTTCAATAGTTGTTTTGGATAAAGATAATAGTTGCGCTTCTTTTTCCTTAACTAGTTTCCTCAATGACTTTTCATCTTCTTGTAACGATATAACAAGTTGTAATGTTTCTTTGAGTTCAATCGAATCGTTATCAGTTTCATACTTAAGTTGTTTTAACATTGTTTTTACTTCTTTAAAGTCGAAGGCTTCCCCTCCTTCTTTAAGAATTGGTAATTCTTTGTTTTCTTCACTTAAATTATCAATAATTTCTGAATAGTTAGAAGCAATATCATTTAATGAATCATTTGTTTTAATAACTTGATCATTAATTTCTTTTAACAAAGATTGATGTACAAGTTCATACGGAATAATTCGTCCATTCCAACCATTTTGTACTTCTTCGTCCTTATTATTTACTTTCTTAGTAATATAAACAGGGTCTACTTTACGAATCGATTCCATTCCTTCGGATTGAATAATTTCTAGGTCACTACTGATTTGTTTCCAATGACTATCAAAAATTTCATACGCTTCGTATTTATCGATTAATGGATAGTTTTCGATGATTGTAAAGATATCTTGGCCTAAAGTTTGTTGAATCTTATTTAATTCCACAGATAAACAATGATTGATTAAAACATCATGTAATGATGTTTTAAAAGCATTGAAAGAAGAAGCAACTGTTTCTTTAAATAAAATGACATCATTATTATTGTTTACAACTGTTTTGATATCATCATCTCTTAATTCAACATAGTTACTGTTGAGCGAATTAAATAAGCTTTCATATAACCCATTAAAACAATTCCAATAAGAGCTTAATTGATTCACTTCGGATACAGGAATGCCACCAAACATAGTGGCATAAATATCCCATGATTCTGCTTTTTCACTGGAATCAACGTAACGTGGAATATTTAAGTTATAGTCGTTATCACGAATTTCTTGACGGGTCACAACACGGGAAAAGTTTTCGATAGAACTACGATTAACAACTGTATCCACAATCTTTTTAATATCACATGCTCTTAATTTGTTATTTTTACCTTCTTTAATAAATCCTTTTGAAGCATCAATAATTAATACATCAGAATTTGTACGTGTTGGTTTTAATACCATGACAATTGTAGGAATACCTGTACCATAGAAAATATTCGCTGGAAGACCAATTATTGCATCTATTTTATTATGTTCGATTAAATTCTTACGAATGTTTCCTTCTTCGCCCCCTCTAAATAAGACGCCATGTGGTAAAACAATGGTCATAATACCATCACTTTTTAAATGATATAAATCATGCAATAAGAAGGCATAATCTGCTTTTCCTTTTGGTGCTAATCCATATTCGTTATAGCGTGGATCTAACGCTTTATTGCTTGGATCCCACGCTTGAGAATACGGTGGGTTAGAAACAACTGCATCTAAACGTAACGCTTTATATGTGGATTCTTTTTGACCTTCTTCAAAGAAAGGCCAGTCATCTTCCAATGTATCCGCATTACGTGTAACAATATTTGCTGGATCAATACCACGCATAACTAAATTCATACGCGTCAAGTTATATGTATTTTGCTTTAACTCTTGTGCATAATACTTTATGCAGTTTTTACCGCCCAAATACTTTGCCGCACAATTCCCTATATTGATTAATAGTGAACCAGAGCCAGAAGTAGGATCATAGATTTCAATTTGATCTCTATCTTGCAAATGATGGGCAATAATTTCTGACATTAAAACCGAAATTTCGTGTGGGGTATAAAACTCCCCTGCCTTTTTACCAGCATTAGAAGCAAAGTTTTTAATTAAATCTTCATAGATAAACCCCAAAACATCATAATCTTGCTTACCATCCATTGGTATATCTTTAATAAGTGCCAATAAATCACGGATTGCTTTGGTTTGTTTACCGGCGTTTTCTCCTAACTTACTCAATCCAATTTGTAATGTATCAAAAATACCACTATAGACACGTTTATATTTATCCACTAATAACCGTTCAAAAGCATTCAATGCATCCCTAACATCAGTGACATCAAAATCAACTTCTCCACTAACCCACGTTGTATATAAATTTCGATATGCAATAAAGTAACCTAAATTACCTCGAATGTATTCCATATTATCGATGTCATCTTCATCTAACTCCATGATTTCATCATCTTCATAACCATTATCTTTTAAGTATTGCAATTGCTTTTCGGATAAGAAACGATAAAAGATAAAACCTAGAATATAGTCTTTATAATCATTTGCTTCAATTTTGGAACGCATCTTATTTGCCGCATCCCAAATCTTTGCTGCTAATTGTTGTTTGTTCATTTTGTATCCCTCAATAATTACATTTCTATTTTAATATAAAAAAGTCGATAAACATAATTAACAACTTTCTATAAATATCTGAGTAATTTAATTAATTTTTGGTATCTGACATGAAAGTTACAACATTAAAGTCGCAAGTGTATGGTAGCACCTATAACAAAGAGAAATTTAAATAGATTAGAGAACGTTACATTATTCGAATTACCATAAACATATTAAAAAAGCTTTATCATTATTTCTAGTATCATTGAAACGGTGTATTATGGTATTATAGCTATGCGTTGAAGCAATGAGTAAATTAGTCATTACTTATATAGAGAGTATCGGATGGTGAAAAGATACAAGTAATCTAATTGAATATGGTTGTGGAGCATACATTATAATGAATTAAGTGCATGATCATTCATGAAACAGGATGGTACCGCGGTGAAATCATCGTTCCTGAAAGCTATATGCTTTTTGGAACGTTTTTTATATTTAAGAAAGGATTATTATATGAGCGAAAAAAAACCTTATTACATTACAACAGCCATTGCTTACACTTCTGGTAAGCCCCACATTGGCAATACGTATGAAATTGTCCTAACGGATGCAATAGCACGATTTAAAAGAGAACAAGGCTATGATGTTCGTTTTATGACGGGGACCGATGAACATGGTCAAAAAATTGAAGATAAGGCTAGATCTCTTGGAAAAACACCCCAAGAGTTTGTTGATGGTGTAGCAAAAACCGTAAAAGAAACATTTGATCAAATGAATGTTTCATATAATAAATTTATTCGTACAACCGACGATTACCACGTAAAACAAGTTCAAAAAATCTTCAAAAAATTATACGAACAAGGTGATATTTATAAAGGTGAATACGAAGGAATGTATTGTAAAGAATGTGAAGCATTCTATACAAATAGCCAACTAGTGGATGGTAAATGTCCAGATTGTCATGGAGATGTATATCCAGCCAAAGAAGAAGCATATTTCTTTAGAATGAGTAAATATGCAGACCGTTTAAAACAGTACATCGAAGACCATCCTCATTTTATTGAACCAGAATCTCGTAAAAACGAAATGATCAATAACTTCATTAATGCCGGATTACAAGATTTGTGTGTCTCACGTACAAGCTTTAAATGGGGTGTACCTGTAGATTTTGATGATAAACACGTAGTTTATGTTTGGATTGATGCATTAAGTAACTATATTACTGGATTGGGTTATGATGTGGACGGTAACAGTGATCCAATGTTTAGTAAATATTGGCCTGCTGATGTACATATTATTGGTAAAGATATTTTACGGTTCCATACGATTTATTGGCCAATTATGTTAATGGCTTTGGATTTACCTTTACCAAAGCAAATTTTTGGTCACCCATGGTTATTAATGGGAACGGATAAAATGAGTAAATCCCGTGGTAATGTTATCTATGCTGATCAAATGAATCACTACTTTGGTGTAGATGCAACCCGTTATTTTTTATTGCATGAAATGCCATTCGCTCAAGATGGAACGATTACTTGGGATTTAGTGATTGAACGCATTAATTCCGATTTAGCCAATGTTTTAGGTAACTTAGTATCCCGTACGATTAGTATGGAAAATAAATACTTTGATGGTAATGTCACTAATCCTAACGTATCAGAGGCAATTGACGACGAATTAATAGCATTAGCGAACCAAACACGTAATAATGTTGCAAATAGCATGGAGACTTTGCATGTCGGTGAAGCCATAGATCAAATTTTCAAATTGTTAAAACGTTGCAATAAATACATTGATGAAACTGCTCCATGGATATTAGCAAAAGAAGAAGCAAGTAAACAACGCTTAGCAACGGTTTTGTACAACTTATTGGATAGTATTCGCATAAGCGCTATTTTGTTAAAGCCATATTTACCAGAAACTTCAGAAAAGATCTTAACTCAATTAAATACCCAAGCTACATCTTATGATCAAGCTATCTACGGTCAATTGGAAACAAATATTAAAATATGTGAAAAACCAGAAATCTTATTTGCCCGTATTGATGCACCTGCAATGTTAGAACAAATTACCAATGACTTATTACCAGAAGATCAACGTCCACATAAACATAAAAGTGAAATCACCATTGATGATTTTTCTAAAATAGAATTAATGGTTGGCGAAGTCATTGAATGCAAAAAGCATCCAAAAGCTGATAAATTATTGGTATCTCAAGTGGACATGGGACGCAATGAAGTACGTCAAATCGTATCTGGTATTGCAGAATATGTCAAACCAGAAGACTTTGTTGGTAAAAAAGTCATTGTGGTAACTAATTTAAAACCAATTAAATTAAAAGGTGTATTATCTCAAGGAATGATTCTTGCGGGTGATAATACATCCAACTTAGAAGTATTATCGGTTACTATCTTAAATCCAGGGGATTTAGTACACTAATAACTACTCAAGGGAGTGAAATTCACTCCCTTATTTTTATTAAAAAATTGTTTGGGTTCATTATCCGTTAATTCGGTAAATCCGCTATACAACATCCAACATAATCACTTCAATCTGGATGTTTTTTTTAAATTTGAATAATCGTAAGCATCAAATCTATTGTCTTAATAATATCTCTTTCCATACTTTTAATATACTAAATACCTTACCGTGGTTTAATTAATCACTAGTAATTGTTTGATAAACCAGATTGGCAATTGCAATATTCCCATCAGCATTTGGATGAATGCCATCATCAAAGAACCATGGATTATTCGCGTTCGTCAATGCAAACACATCAATTAATGGTAACTGATATTCATTAGCGACTTCATGAATTACTTCATTAACAATAACTACTATATCCGGTTGAATCCCATATTCAGCTTCACCCTCCTGATGTCCTTCTAAATAAAAGGCCTGCGAGATTGTGCATAAATAAAGCTTGGCATCTGGGTAAGATTGTAAATAATCATCCACTAAATCAATGTAAGCTATTTTAAAAGAATCCCTATCTATCCATGAATTAACGGACGTATCATTCGTCCCAAACATCAAAACTATACTTATTACGTTTTCTTGCTGTAATGATTTTTCATAGACATCCGTACTGCGGTAAGGAAATTGCGCGCTATCAGCTGCGCTACTGCCACTTACCCCAAAATTAAGTACTTCATAATCTTCTCCAACCAATTTTTGTAATTCACTCGGATAAGATGAAGTAAATGTACCTTCTGTGATACTATCACCCACTAATAATAATTTAAAATTTTCTTCAAGCGGTTCACATATCGGTGTTGGTGAAGGAATGGAGGTTGGCACTACGTTTGGAACAATCACTTCTTCCGCCTTCTTTAGACAACCAGAAATCATAAATAGACTAACTAAAATAATTGCTAACTGCTTTATCATACGGTTAATTCTTAATTGTTTCACTTAAGGCAGCCAGTGTTCCTGCAACATCTTGAATATCACTTGGTACGATTAATTTGGTCGCTTGGCCATTTGCAACTTTTTCGAGCGCTTCATAACTTTGTAATGTTAAATATTGCTTGCTTGGATTTGCATCATTAATTAAGCGAATAGCATCTGCTTTAGCTTGAGCTTCCAATCGCAACGATTCTGCAACGCCCTCCGCTTCAGCAATCATCGCTTCTTTTTTAGCAACCGCGCGCAATACCATTGCCTCTTTTTCACCTTCAGCAATTAAAACCGCTGACTTTTTATCGCCTTCAGCTTGCAATATTTTTTCACGACGTTCACGTTCTGCGCGCATTTGTTTTTCCATTGACTCTTGAATATCTTTTGGCGGTAAAATATTTTTAATTTCTACCCTGTTTACCTTGATACCCCATGGGTCGGTGGCTTCATCCAAGATAACACGCATCTTATCATTGATCATATCCCTTGAAGTAAGTGTTTCATCCAATTCCAAATCACCCACTAAATTTCTTAGTGTGGTTGCAGTAATATTCCCTAACGCACTTATTGGGCGTTCAACCCCATACGCATATAATTTAGGATTCATGATTTGGCAATACACAACCGTATCAATTTGCATTGTGACATTATCTTTGGTGATAACAGGTTGCGGCTCGAAATCTAATACGATTTCTTTTAATGACATTTCTGCAGCTATATGGTCAACAATCGGTAACAATACATGCAATCCTGTTTCCCAAGTTTTATGATATGCGCCCAAACGTTCAATTACACAAGCTCTTGCTTGCGGTACAATGCGTACGTGATATAAAATCAGCCCAAGAATCAACAATATTACAAAGACTGGTTTCGATACAATAAACGTAACGATTAATGCAATTAGATAAACAGATTTAATAACTATTGAATTGTTATGATAACAATTCAACGGTTCATCCAAATGAATCTTATTAATATTTAAATTACTCATAGTTACCTCATTTCTTGTTTTAATTGTAACAAAGTATTAATTTAAGCATTAGTTTTAAATCATTTATTTATGAAACAAGTACATTTAAGTTTCAAAAAAACGTCCCGAAGGACGTTTACATTAATTATCTTTATTTCGTGCAAAGATAGATAATATTCTTAAGAACAAGTTAATAAAGTCTAAATATAATTGGAATGCAGCAAAAGTTGCAAAGTTGGAAACTAAACGGCGATCCGATGTTGAATACACATAATAACGTTTTAGGTTTTGTGCATCCCATGCGGTTAATCCCATAAATACAAATACTCCAATGTAATCATAGATTTGCGCAAAGAATGTTCCACGAATAAAAAATGACGCAAAACTCATAACAATCATTGTAATCAAACCCGCAAGTAATATTCCTGAAAAACGCGTAATATCTACTTTAGTCGTCATTCCAATAATCAACAAATTAATAAATAAAACCGCAGTAAATGCCACAGCTGTAAATACTGTTCCAACTCCAAAAGACAATGGCAAAATTGAAAACGTTATTCCGGTAATTGCACAATAAGCAAAGAAACTTAAACGTGCGGCTGTTGCGCTCATATTGGTTAACCGCATATTCATAAACATCGCTAATCCCAATTGCAACATAATAATTACCAATAGTCCCATGCCACTAATCATTTTAATTGTAAAACTATTTTCCCAATTATTAATTAAATCGATATAACTTACAAAAGCAACAGCAGCGGTGATTAATAATCCCAATGCCATTTTGCCATAAGTTTTTAAATAAAAAGAACGATATGAGCTTTCGCTAATTTCACCTTCATATGAATAATATTGACTCATAAATACCTCTTCCTTTCTGTTTGTTCTATTTTACCAAAGTAATTAATTCTGTTAAGTGAATTGCATATTATGTGTAAGTTCACTTATTTGTGATAATATCCATCACACAAGTTTGTGCTGCTAATACTCCAGCTACCGAAGGTACAAAAATCATACTTGGTAACGGATACCCTTCCACCATATCAATAGCACTTTCTGTAGAATAGATAGCTTTATTTTTAATGGATATATTATTTTTACGCGCTAATGTACGTACAGCTTTAGCTAATGGATCATTTTCGGTTTTATCTAATCGCGTCACTTTTAATTTTAATGGATTGCTTTTACGCGCAGTTCCACATACTGTAAGTAATGGAATATTTAATGCATTGGCTTTGGCCATTAAATTTACTTTAGATTTTACATCATCCATGCAATCTACAATATAATCTAACGAAGCTTCCACTTGATAATCCTGATATTTTTCAGTATATAAATTCACTTTAATATTAGGATTAATATCTTGAATACGTTTTAAAAATAAATCCGTTTTATATTCTCCCACACTTGTCGTTGTCGCAATAATTTGCCGATTGCAGTTGCTTAAATCAACCCTATCATAATCCACTAAAGTTAATTCACCTACACCACTGCGCGCCAAAGCTTCCACACAAAAGCCACCGACTCCGCCTAAGCCAATCACCATAACATGGCTATTGACTAGCTTATTGATTGCATCTTCACCAATTAAGAGTGCACTTCTGTTGCATTCAACCATGCTTTAATCCTTTCTACTTCATTATCTATATTTAACGTGGTCATATCTAACCATTGCATATTTTCAAACTGATGGCGAAAGAATGTCTCCTGCCGTTTAGCAAATTGACAGGAATGCGTTTTAACTTGTTGAATGCATTCTTCTAAACTTGCATTTCCATTAAAGTAGTTAGCAAATTCCTTATAACCAATTCCCTTCATGCATGCATCATTAAAGCTTACTCCATTGGACAAAAGGTTTTGGATTTCTTGAACCAATCCATTCTCTACCATACTATCAACGCGTTGTGAAATACGCGTTCGGATAGTAGCTCTTGGCCAAGATAAACAGATAGAATAAGCATCATAGATTGGTTGATGCAATTGTGCGCTTTCTTGTTCACTCTTAGTTTGCTTACTTGTTAATGCAATGGTAATGGCGCGTTGTAAACGCACACGATTATTTAAATGAATTTTAGTTGCACTCGTTGGATCCAATAGCATCAACCAATCATAGAGTTGTTCATTGGTTAATAAATCGATTTTTTGTTGATTGTCTGCATCTAATGGTGATTCATTCTTAAATTGATAATCATAAAGCAATGCTTTGATGTATAACCCTGTTCCACCACAAACTATTGGCAATTTATTTAACGAAGTAATTTGATCAATGCAAGCACGTGCTTGCATTTGAAATGATGCCACATCACTGTTTTCTAACGGTGTTTTTATATCAATTAAGTGATGCTTTATCCCTTGCATTTCTTCGCGTGTTACTTTACCTGAACCAATATCCAAACCAATATATTGTTGAATAGAGTCCCCGCTAATGATTTCCCCATTAAGTCGTTTCGCAAGTTCAATGGATAAACTGGTTTTGCCAGAAGCAGTTGGTCCAGCAATGACTAATATTTTTTTCATCGACTAAATTCCTTTTCCAATTGTTTATCACTAATATGAATCGCAATAGGTCGTCCATGTGGGCAAGCATAAGGGTCACAACACGTAAAAAGTTCATTAATCACTTGTTGTTGTTGATAAAGATCAAGGTATTGATTAAATTTAATACTACTTTTACATGCTTTTGACGCGATTTTATCCCTTAACACTTCTTCTAAATTAATGGATTTATCCAATAAAACATCATTAATTAAATCATTATAGAATTGCGCTTGTTGAATATCTTTTGCCCAACTCGGTACTTCCCTTAATACCCATTCATTATTACCAAAATTTTCAAATTTAAGTCCAATTGAGGCGACTTTTTGATTTACAAAATGCAATGTAGATTCATTGGATTGATTAAATGGTATCAATATTGGAGAAAGTAGTGGATAACTTTGCTTATTATTAAGCATTAATGAACGGATTTGTTCATAATGTACCCTTTCTTGAGCTGCGTGTTGATCAATAATCACCAACCCACTTTCATCACTGGCTAATATGAATTTCCCATGCATTTGACCAATTAAAGTTAATGGGGATTTGTTGGTAAGTGATGAATTAAATTGACTCTTTACTTCATTAACAGTTTCTACAATAGGGGTTATTGCAGACTCTTTGGTTTGCGGATGCGGTTGGTATGGCGCATTAGATACCAACGGATTTACTAGTGGTACGCTAAAATCCAAACTCATTTGACTTGGTTTATTTACTTGTTGATGATTATATTGAATCGTTTCTTTAGCGGTGCTTGATGCTATCGGTTCTCTATCAACAATTGGTGCATATTCAATGTACGTATTACTTTGCCTAAGAGTCGCTTCAAGTGCATTAAACACCATGGATTCCAATTGATTTTCTTTAGATATTCTTACTTCCAATTTACTTGGATGCACATTGACATCCACCAAGGCATATTCCATGGACACATTTAAGACAAGAATCGGGTATTTACCTTCCGGATAATATTGTTTAATTGCACTTAAAATTACTGCCATTAATTTATTGGGTCGAATATAGCGACCATTTAAACTTAATGTGATTTGGTTTTTATTGCTGCGGCCAAATTGGCTGGCAGCAATAACCCCTTGTATGGCAATATCGAATTGTTGCTCTTTAAAATGCATTAATGATTGTGTCACTGCTTTACCATAGATAGCAAAGATCGTATTTTCAATATTACCTTTACCATCACTTTCAAATAATATTTGATCATCCGCAATTAATGTAAAAGCAATATTCAAATTAATTAATGCCATTTTTTGAATAGTATTTACGATTAAAGATTGTTCATAATGGTCATTTTTTAAATGCTTTAATCGTGCAGGAACTTTTGCAAATAAATGTTCAACACGAATATGAGTACCTAAATCACAATCAATTGGTTGATGCGTAATGACTTCACCATTATCCACAACATAACGGCCACTTGTCTTACCATCATTACTATCGCAAGTTACTTTAGCCACGGAAGCAATACTGGGTAAAGCTTCACCACGAAATCCCATTGTTTCAATCTGAAATAGTTGTGAAACATCATTAATCTTACTTGTTGCATGACGCATAAAAGCTAATGGTAATTGATCGTAAGCAATGCCACATCCATCATCCTTAATGCCTATAAATTCGATACCACCAGTTTTTAATGTGATTTCAATATTTTTAGCTTTCGCATCAATACTGTTTTCTACTAACTCCTTAACCACTTGAAGTGGTCGTTCAACCACTTCACCGGCAGCAATCATATTGGTTAATTGTTGACTTAAAATGGCAATATTACTCATATTCTTTTTCTGCCATTTCTTTTAATTGAACTAACAATTGCAAAGCTTGCATTGGAGTTATATTGTTAGGGTCCATTTGGGCTAAAGTCTTAAGTGTTTCACTTGGTTTAACTATCGTTTGCACTTCCGTCGGTTGATCAAATAAACTTGGTTGGATAACGGTTTGTTTACTTTCCAATTGATGCACTAAACGATTGGCTTTATCCAAAACCTCATAGGGTAAATTCGCAAGTTTTGCAACATGAATACCGTAACTACGATCCGCATTACCTTGTTTAATCTTATAAGTAAATTCAATCGTATCTTCATGTTCATTTACGCTCGCATAGATGTTATTAACACAATCAACACTTGCAGAAATATGGGTTAATTCATGATAATGGGTAGAAAATAAGGTGTTGGCATGAATGTTATTGGCAATGAATTCAATCATTCCTTGTGCTAATGCCATTCCATCATACGTACTTGTACCACGACCAATTTCATCAAATATAATCAGACTATGCTTTGTAGCATGCCGTAAGGCATAATTCGCCTCATTCATCTCGACCATAAATGTCGATTGCCCACTGCTTAAGTCATCGGAAGCACCAATGCGTGTATAGATGGCATCATACAAAGGTAACATCGCTTGTTTAGCTAAGATGAAGCAACCCATTTGTGCCATGACACTGGTAATGGCAACCATACGCATATATGTGGATTTACCACCCATGTTAGGCCCAGTAATTAGTTGAATGCAATGGGAAGCATCAATATTAACATCATTACCAATGCTTTGGCGCTTCATTAATTCATCCAATAATGGATGTTTACCTTGATTAATAACACAGTTTTTACCAAAAGTAGGTCGCGTAAAACCTTTTTGACTACTTACAATGGATAATGCATACAAACAATCCATCGTCGCAATACAAGAAGCAATGCGTTGGAATTGATAAACATATTGTTTGGCTTTATCTTTTAACGCATCAAATAGTTGAGATTCTAAAGCAACGGCTTTACTTTGGCCATTAATTAATAAGTCTTCGTGTTCCTTTAAAGCATTGGTAGTGTAACGTTCCACATTGGTTAATGTTTGGCGTCTTATGTAACCATATTCTTCTTTGACTTGATTAACTTGACCTTTACTTACTTCCAAACAATAACCAAAATTACGCGAATAAACGATACGTAAATTTTTAATCCCGGTTAATTCTTTTTGACTGGATTCATAATCCAATAACCATTGTTTGTTATTAGAAATGGCGGATTTGATTTCATCCAATGCTTCGTTATAACCAGGATTAAAAATACCCCCTTCTTTACTGGATAATGGCGGATTTTCCACTAATCCGGACAGTATTTCATGACACAAATTGTCGTATGTATCAAATTGGGTATATTCATTAAACAAAGGATCAGATAATAAACGTTTTAAGTCAGGTAAGACTTCCAATGTTTTACCTAAGCGCAATAAATCCATTGGATGGATAGTATTCATGGCTAAACGCGCGCATAACCGTTGAATATCGTATATTTTAGCCAAAGTCTCTTTTAAAGAAGCCCTTAATAAAACATTATTTACTAAAAACGTCACTTGTTCTAAACGATGATTGATAACAGATTCGTTTAATAAAGGACTTTCAATCCATTTTTTTAATAGCCTTGACCCCATTGCACTTTGACAATGATCCATATAAGTCCATAAACACATATTCGATTGTGAATGTGGAGCACTGGTTAACTCCAAATTCACCAAAGAAGCATAATCAAGCTTCATTTGTTGGGCATAGTCAATGATTTCTATCGGTTGTAGATGCGCCAATAAAGTCTTTTGTGTAATTTCTAAATAATTAAATAAAATAGCGCACCCTAATTTAATAAAGACATCATCACTGCCAATTAATGGTACATAACTATCTTTTAATTTATTTTCTTCACAATAAGAAATTGTCAAACCACTGACCTGACGAAGCCCTTGCAAATTCGTCTCACCAATCGTTTGATTGACAATAATTTCTTTACAGTTATTGACTTTAATCTCTTGAATTACACTCGCCAATTGGTGTTCCAATCGTTTAATACAAACATACCCACTGGCCATATCTACCAGCGTTAATAAATAACCAATACCATTATCAACCAAGGACCCAATTGTAATGGTTGTTTTGTCATCTTCAACTTCTACAAAGGTACCCGGCGTAACAATACGAATGACATCACGTTTTACCATTCCTTTTGCAGTTTTAGGATCTTCCATTTGTTCCACAATGGCAACTTTATGACCCAATTGAACTAACTTTTGTATGTATTGATTAACACTGCGGGCAGGTACCCCACACATTGGTGCTTTTTCTTTTAATCCGGCATTTTTACCGGTTAATACCAAATCCAATTCACTGGAGGCAAGCAATGCATCCTCAAAAAACATTTCATAAAAATCCCCCGCACGATAAAGGACGATGGCATCTTTTTGACTATCTTTAACACTACGCCAATGCGCAAGCATTGGACTTAATTGTTCTTTATTATCACTCATGGCTAATATTATACATTTTTTCAATCATTTCTTTAAATGCGCAATTGAAAAGAAGGATACAAAATCCTTCTTTTATTGAATTATTCAACTGTGCGTACACTTGCATTAATGATTGCATCAATGCACCGTTTAATCATAAATGATTTGCCACCAAAGAATATTGTATATCCACTGCGTTTTTCAACCACTTTAGTAGCCCCAACTTTCTTCAATTGATACAAATCAATGGCATTAGGATCAAAAACTTGTACGCTGATATGCGCTAACGAAGCATTAACATATTTTAAGTTGCCCACTCCTCCAAATGCCTTCACAATAGCTTTTGCTACCGGTTTACAATTGGCGCCAAAGCTATCCACATTTAATTTTTTAAAGTAAATGGTAAATACTGCATAGTAAATTAGCGCAACGACTATACCCACAATAGCGACGCCAACACACGCGCTACGATACCGGTAATTACTTAAATACGTTATATATTCCAATATATTGCCAGGAATAGCGGTAATTGTCGCATTATTGGCTATAAATCCTAAATTAATATGGAAGCTATTTAAAATTCCAAATAGTGCCCCGAAAGATAAAATATGAAAAATAAATAACGAAGGTGACAAAAACAACAGGAAGAGTTCAAAAGGGAACATTCCACCACCCATAATCGAAATTAACATCATAAAAAACACCATAAATCGATTGCGTTTCTTTTCTAAAATATCACTATTAACCCGATATAACGCAATTAAAGTTACTGGTAATACAAAAATATTAAACACATAGTATGGTGTAATTAATCGTCCAACACCAGCGTTGGTTAAATTCTCTGCATAACTGTAAGCAAACATATTCACATCGCCCGCTACCGTTTGCCCAGCAATGGTGGAAATACTTCCACCCATTGTGTCATACCAGAAAGGTGTACGCATCGTTGCTGTTAACCCCAATAAATTCATGATACGATCCATCATGCCATAGATATATAGATTTACCGGATTATTTAAATCACTGCGAATAAAGTTTAAAATGCCCATAATTACTGAGAAAAACCACGGCCACGCTAACGATACTAATAAAGAAGCCAATATACTTAATACGATAACATAAATATAACTTCTAAATTCTATATCTACATTTCCCAACAACCCAATTGTATGCATATTTTTTACTCGATTTGAAACAAAGCGAACTACAAATACTGTCGCAATTGCCCCGATAATACCGGTAAATATTGGTTCATTCACTTTGTTGGCCATTAATGACAACCGACTAGTGCTTACCGTAATCCCTAATATAGGGCGATACGCATTTAACCCCATGCGTCCTGCCCCAAAATAAATACTAAAGACAACAAATGTAATATAGCCAATAAATGCTAACATTATGTTATCATACGCTCGATTCTTACTCACAACCAAGCGCATTAAAAAAAGCAATGGAGAATACCACAATAAAAATTGACCAATACGCAATAATGATTCCCCTACCATAATTGCTGTTGAATCACTAATTACATACAATGAACGGAATGCGTCATTGCATATAATTTGGCCAATAACAACCATTACGCTCATAAAAAATATAACTTTAATGACACTGCTTAACGTGTCCAAATATCCTTGCCATTTACTCATATTCCTCTCCTAGAATAGTACTTTCAATCGATTTAAATATGTAACTCTACGCACCAATTGAACGTAACGGGATGAATAAGTAATTTCAATCTCTTTACTTTTACGTAAAGGAAAACTTAAGACATCCACTCCCATACGCGCTTGAGCAAACCCATCCGATACAAAACGTATCGTTGATTGTTTACCTAAAATCAATGGGGATTGCAATGAACGGTATTGACTGTGATGAATACCTGCAATTTGAGTCATTTGCATTAATTCTAACCCTTCCTGCAACAATGCACCACCTAATGAACGATTATATGCACTACTACCCAATTGGGTAGATACACACATTCCAGTCCCACGGTAATGTTCAAATAATTGGTTATTAATAAATACATCCATATCCATTGTCGCGACAATATCTTCAATCCGTATTTCATTTAATGCATAAAAGATTTGTCGATAACCATCACATTTTGCTTGTAACAATGGGTAATGGTTCACTATTAAGTGATTATTTAATATATCATCAATTAACAAATCAAATTCATTTTCAGTATAATCACAAAAAAAGCCCAATGTTCCTGTTTTAACACCCACAAAAACAATATCTTCGATTTTATGCATATATTGGCTCATCGCATACAGTACAGATCCATCACCGCCAACTACAATAACGACTTCAGGATCAATTTCATCATGAATCATGCCGTTAATAATGCATTTTTCTTTCAGCTGTTTCGCATATTCATTACTTTTCGTATCACTTCTTGCGACGATATTGAATTTTTTCATACTAATCCATTATATAATAGAGTTATGAGAGAGAATTTAGAAATTGAAACGAAGGTAATGATATCGAAACAAATTTACCATCATTTGTGTGCTACTTGTGAATTTGAAACTACTATGTCACATTATAACCACTACTATCAAGCTGCTACTCAACCAAGTGATGTGGCCTTGCGCATTCGTCGCAATGGATCTTCTTTCTTATTTACACTTAAGAAGAAAGAAGGTAATTATCATCGTGAATACGAAGTTGAATTACCTAATGATGACATCAATCATCCATTACTTCAACCAATATATGAGCAATTTAATATTGTTGGTCCTTTCACTTCATTAGGACATTCTTCCACTGTAAGATCTGTATTGCATATTAAAAGTGGTGAAATCTGTGTGGACCATTCAATTTTTGATTGGGGGGATGATTTTGAAATTGAGTTCGAAGCCATTGACCAAGATCCAAATCATGAAAAAGAATTTATGCGTTGGTTACGTTTCCACCATGTGGTCTACACCCCTAGTGTGCAAAGTAAGATGCAACGCGCATTAAATCCACCTGTATATAAATAAGTCCCTTGGACTTATTTTTCTTAAATGCTACTAAAAGGAGACTCGCTATGACAAAGACAATTATTACTGTAACTGGAAAAGATTGTGTAGGAATTATTGCAAAAACTACTACTTATCTATCGGATCATGCCATCAATATTTTAGATATTACCCAAACAATACGGGATGATTTTTTTAATATGATGATGATTGTGGATACAAGTACCAGTACCACTCAATTTAATCAATTAGTGGATGAATTATCCGCATTAGGTCAATCATTGGGTGTTATTATCCACGTACAAAATGAAGCCATCTTTGATGCCATGCATCGCATTTAGGAGGAAACATGTTTACCCATAATGAAGTATTACAAACCAATGCCATGATTGATAGCGAACATTTAGATGTTCGTACTATAACTATTGGGATTTCCTTATTGGATTGTATCGATTCAGATTTAACGAAATTAAATGAAAATATCTTTAATAAAATTGAACGCATTGCTCATGATTTAGTGCCGGTAGCAGATAAGATTCAAACCAAATACGGAATCCCAATCGTTAATAAACGTATTTCTGTAACACCAATCGCTTTAATAGGACAAGCTGCTTGTAAAAGTGAAGATGACTACGTATCTATTGCAAAAACATTAGATAAAGTAGCGCAAGCTGTCGGGGTTAATTTCATCGGTGGCTATTCAGCATTAGTGCATAAAGGCATGAGCGAAGCAGAAGAAATGTTTATTCGTTCGATTCCAAAAGCATTAGCACTCACCAATAATGTATGTTCCAGTGTAAATGTTGGATCTACGAAAACTGGACTTAATATGGATGCCATTCGTTTAATGGGAACTACCATTAAACAATGTGCAGAATATACCAAAGATAATGACAGCATTGGTTGTGCTAAATTTGTTGTATTCTGTAATGCCGTTGAAGATAACCCATTTATGGCAGGTGCTTTCCATGGTGTTGGTGAAGCGGACGCAATCATTAATGTCGGTGTATCCGGACCTGGAGTAGTCAATGCCGCATTGCAAAACGTTAAAGGTGAAAGCTTTGAAGTATTATGTGAGACAATCAAAAAAACTGCTTTTAAAGTAACAAGAATGGGTCAATTAGTGGCACACGAAGCTTCTAAAGCTTTAAATATTCCATTTGGTATTATCGATTTATCTTTAGCTCCAACACCCGCTATTGGCGATAGCGTAGCCGATATATTAGAAGCCATGGGATTAGAAAGAGTTGGAGCACCTGGAACTACAGCTTGTTTGGCCTTATTAAATGACGCAGTTAAAAAAGGTGGTGTCATGGCCGGTAGCTATATTGGTGGGCTCAGTGGTGCTTTCATTCCGGTATCGGAAGATCAAGGTATGATTGATGCCGTAAATGCAGGTGCATTAACATTGGAAAAATTAGAAGCGATGACTTGTGTTTGTTCTGTAGGTTTGGATATGATTGCAATTCCTGGCGATACAAGTGCTGAAACTATCTCTGGAATTATTGCCGATGAAGCGGCAATAGGAATGATTAATCAAAAAACAACCGCAGTAAGAGTTATCCCTGTTGTTGGTAAAGATGTTGGAGAACAAGTGGTTTTTGGTGGATTATTAGGTTATGCCCCAGTTATGCCTGTCAATAAGTTCTCATGTGCTGAATTAATCCATCGAAAAGGAAGAATTCCTGCACCAATACATAGTTTTAAAAACTAAATACAATTTAGGCGTTACCGTATTGGTAACGCCTTTACTTTTAACATTTATATTGAATGGATGTTAACACTTGATTAGCAATGGTTTCATTTGCAATATTTGATAGAATTGCCTTAATAAAAGCAAATTCTGCTCCCAACCCATTGGCAGTAATGAAATTATCTTCCACTTCACAACTGGTGTTGGTAAATATCGCTTTGTCACTAAAGTTTTCAAATCCAGGGTAAACCGTATATTTTTTACCATCCAAATAACCTAAACGTGAAATAACACTTGGTCCAGCACATATTGCAGCAACCAATTGTTGATTAGAGACAAAATGAGCAATCGTATCACTAACCAATTGACTGGCAGCCAAATTATCGACACCGACTTTACCCCCTGGAACAACCAAATAATCATAGTTGGTTAATTCCACAGCATTTAAACAAACATCACACTTTAATTCAATGTTGTGCGCACTTGTAACTATTAATGAATCGCTAATGGATGCCATATCAATGGGTAAATTTGCTCTTCTCACACAATCCACAACCATTAATGCTTCACATTCTTCCACACCATCCGTCATTAAAATTAAACCTTTTTTCATAACTTCTAACTCCTAATTACTTTTAGTATACCGCATACTGGCAATCTATCATGAAATCATTCACCGGCAAATATTTTGTTTAGTTGATGCAAAGTCAATTCATATTCTTTTGAATCTGGTTTAGAATAATCATAACAATGAACTTTTTGATGATTATTAAGCACTAACGCATACACTTGTTTTGCCATTGCGTTCGATAACGGATAATAGAAACTTTTAATGGAATGTTTATTGTGATCATAATATTCCACATGTAAATGGGTATCATAATCAGCATAATGGATATCATTATAATGATCTTCCACTAACTGATGTTGTAATGTTTGTACTTGCCGAACAATTGCATCATTATTAATTTCCATATATGATGAATTTAAACTATAATCCCCAATGCTTGTATATATATTTAATTCCATGTAATCGTAATTGGTAGGAAAAGCTAACGAGAGTTTGGGTGCAATTGTATGTTCAAATACTAATCCGCCCACATTCGTAATAAGCATTACTGTGATGAATAATACTATCGATAATTTACTCAACTTAACTTGGCGGTTTGCAATAAATGTAGCAATCGTATAGGCTATAAAGATAATGATTATGTAAATGATGTAATTACCTATTCCTTCTTCAATAGTAAAGAAGCCAATACAAATAATGGTATATACAGGAATTAATAAACGATACATCCACCGACTATTCGTTAGTTGTTCACTATCTTCTGCTTTACGTTTAACAAAACTTATACTACTAGCCGCCGCAAGTGCAATACCAATAATAAGATAGATTGCCATCCATTCGTATTCAAATACTTCCTTACTTGGCGCAGAAAAACTATCCATTAAGAAAATACAACTATGCCCAATTAACGATTGGATGCTTTGATGCCAATAAAATTCGTAATAATCATTTAATCCAAATGTATAGTAATCTAAAAAAGAAATTCTTAGAAAGTATATAAATACCGGTAATAATGAATACCCAAGCATACAAATAATGCTATCAATCGTATTATTACACTTTAAAACAATAAATGTATTGGCAAAGTAAAGTACACTTACCAACGCCAAACTTATTACTAAATAAGAAACAAAGTTAATAATATGAAATGGGTACCCTTTGGCAATTAATACAATACTTCCTAAAATTACATTCAAAATATATGGAACATACATTTCAACTAATGAAAATAAAGTGACTGTATTAAATAATTCTTTCCGTTTAATTGGTAATGAAAGAAACGTATCACAACTGCGTTTATATTGAATAAAACGGTAATTAAATAATGGTACTAAATACGTTAAGCCAATTAATATTATTAAGTAAACGATAAAAGTCATCGTTGAACCATCATAGGAATAATGATGATAATCTGTGAATCTTCCTACATTTACCGCAGTAATTACTGGCACAATGGCAAATCCTAACAGAAAGAGTAACGTAATAATGCGTTTATTTTGTTGAATCAAATAAATAAAATATTTCTTATTCATAACTCACATACCCTCTTCTTTCCATTTCATAGATAAATAATTCTTCAAAACTAATCGCAATTGTTTCCATTAATAATGGATTCATTGCATTTAAGCTTGTTTTAATATCATCAATATTCCCTTTGCATACCAACGTAATTACTTTACCTATTTTTTCAAAGTGAATAATATCCAACATACTTAAATCATCTTTTGTAATATCTTCATTAAATGCTAATTGAATTTTATGAATTGTATCTTTGGATGATTGAATATCTCCACTGGTAGCAATCGTATGATTTTCTAAGATTCCAAAACTATCACAAATATCTTCCAATTCCCGTAAATTATGACTACTTATTATTACCGTTACATCATTTGCTTCAATCAAATCCGTTAGTGCCCGTTTAAATGTTAACCGTACAAATGGATCAAGACCATCAAATGCTTCATCCAATATTAATATCTTTGGTGCAATGGCTAATGCCATTAATATAAATACTTGACGTTTCATTCCTTTTGAAAAATTATTAATTGATTTCTTAGGATCTAATTTAAATAGATTTAAAAATTTTTCATACTTTTCATTATCAAATGAATAGAATGATTGATATAAATCTTTAATATCTTCAATCGTATGATTCATGCCATAATAGGGATCATCATTAATTAAGACAATATCCTTTTTAACTTCTGGGTTTTCATAAACCGGTTTTCCATCAACGAGTATTTCACCACTATCCGTGTTATAGACTCCGGATAAACACCGTAATAACGTGCTTTTTCCCGCCCCGTTGACGCCAACAAGGCCAAACACCTTACCATCCTCAATCGTTAAATTGATAGTATCCAATACCTTTTTATTACCCAATACCTTGGTTACTCCTTTAATTTCAATCATTACCTTCACCCTTTTCATATACTGAATTAATCACCTGTATTAATTCATCTTTACTCATTCCACTATTTTTACATTCACGCACGACTTGTTTAAAATTACTTATCACCAATTGTTTATTCGCAATTGTCTTATCCCGTGAAGCAATAAATACACCTTTCTTCGTTAATGTGTAAACAATACCTTCCATTTCCAATTCTTGATAAGCCTTAGCCACAGTATTGGGATTAATACCTAATTCCAATGCTAATGATCTGACAGATGGTAAGCGATCATCTGGCTTTAATATATCCAATTGAATGAATCGATTAATTTGTTTCTTAATTTGTTCAAATATTGGATCTTTACTTTGAACATCAATAATAAACATAGTACCCTCCAATCTGTATTATCTGTACTATCTGTACTAAGTGTATTATGCTTGTAAATGTTTTGCAATAGCTAACTTTAATTTTTTAATAATTATTTCGCTACGCTACCTTAAGCTGTAATAATCAATCAATTCTGTTACTAATGCTTCTTTTTATAAGGAGGTGTTCCCTGATTGAACTTATCTTTGCTTTATTAATAAGGTCATTGCTTTTTGTATTAATCACAATCATTCAAAGGATGATGATTTCACCATTACCGATAAAAATCACAACATTAAATCCATTTAAAGAAAGCATGCATACTATTAATCATACCGATTTATTAATTGCTATTTTTTATATTTAGTGTTCATAAGTATATTCAATGCATCAAAAAAAAGCCTTCGTGGCCTTTAATTAATCTAATATTATTTATCCTTGATAATACACATCATCTAAAGTTAATAATATGACATTATCGATAATTATTGATTCAAATCCACTAAGCGATATAAATCCGTATTTATAGCAATTAAATCCAATATCTTTGACTTGATTAATCTCAATACGTATTGTTGCTTCGTTAAGTGTATCTTTTTTAAATTTAACTTCCCAGAATATATCCATTTTCATCTTGGGTAACAATATCAAATTCACCATTACGATGACATTTCGGAACATTATAATAATATTACCTATTCGTTCAATCATAGGGTTTATATTGTCTTTAATGTTTCGATCAATTAGATATTGCTTACTAATTGCCTCAAATTAATGAGGAACATAATTTTCTTCAAAACCTTTAGCAATATATTTGTCAAAGAATATCGCTTCATCCATAATTTTTCGTTGTGAGTTACGAAAAATATAGCGATAATAAATATGTTTGCAATTACATTCATTAAGCAACTGCTTGGTTAGTTCACTCTTTCCAATACGTTGTCTACCATAAAGTAACATAGTACCCATACCTATTTTGTGAACTACCTTATCAATTTATTTAACTATTTGCTTCTTCCAATAAACATAGTATTACCGCTTTACTATCGTTTTAAAAACGATAATCTAAATGTCAAGTTTCACTCGGTAGAAACAGAAACGGTTTTAATCGAGTAAAATTAAGATAAATAAAAGGACCAAAGTGATAACTTTGATCCTAATTTTACTAAAAACTAAGAATTTATTTACTTAAGTTAGCTGCAGCATGTTGACCAGCAACTCGTCCGAAACATACAGATTGACTGTAAGCACCAGTTTGACTCGTTACTTCACCAGCAGCATATAAACCTTCGACAACACTACCATCTTCAAACAATACTTGGGCATTTTCATTAGCTGCAACCCCACCTTTAGTCATGTGGTTAGCAGGAACTACTTTTACACCATAGTATGGCCCTTCGGCATCAAATGTACGTTTAACTGAAGCACCATCTAAAGCTTCTACTTCACCACCATCTTTTGCTTGTTCATTAAATGTGGCAATATTTTCAGCTAATGCAGCACCATCAATGCCCAAAGCTGTTGCTAATTCTTCAATTGTTTCACCTTGGCTGTAATAACCTAAACCAACGTGTTTACGAATACGATAGAAAGAATCATAACCAGTACTATCCGTAATGTAGTACGCACCACCTGCATTTTCAATCATTTCATAACGTTCCAAACCACTTAAGTTATTATTTAAAATAGTTCCATCAGCTGCTACCAATAAGTTCAAATCAGCACCACCTGTTAAATCACGACGAGGGTCAATAATATTAGAGAAGACAGACATTTTATCCATTCTTTCTAATTTCATACCTTTTTCTTCAAATACTTTAACAAAGTCACCAGTTGTACCCATTTGGTTAGATGTTGTCATAACTTCATTTCCTGGTGCATATTCAGCTAATAATTCTTTGTTAGAGCAGAATCCACCTGTAGCAACAATAGTTTTGTTAGCCATGATGTTATATGTTTCATTTTTATTCGTTGTAACCACAACACCAGTTACTTTATTGCCATCCATAACGAAATCTTCACCTTTGGTACCAGTTCTAATTTCGACACCTAAACGGTTTGCTTCAGCTTCTAAACCAGCTTGAATTACTTCACCTGCGTATTGGTCTTCTTTTGCCATGTGGCTTGTTGAACCTTCACCACCATAGTTATAGTCCAATTCCACACCCATATCTCGTAACCAAGCATCGATTGTTGCTTCTTGTTCAGCCCATACTTCAACACGTGCCATACCTTCAGCAGCTTCTTTTTTCATTTCAATGAAATCTTCTTTAGTCATTGGGTTACCTGCAGCTTCTTGGGCTTTAGTATTTACCATATCAAAGAAGTTCATATCGAATTTACCATTACCACTTAGAATATCTAATTTTTCAATAATCATAACATTAGCATCTGCATTTTCTTGTTTAGCGGCAATCGCTGCACCTAAACCAGCAGGACCACCACCAACAATAACGATATCTGTTGTTACATCATCGATTTTAGTTGGTTCAACACCTTCGTATGTCGGCACTTCTCTAACAACTTCACCTTCAACCGTTAAACCTGCTTGTTTCATTGCATCAGCAACTGCTTGTTTAACAGCGTAAGAAGAGAAAGTCGCAGCACTCACGCTATCCACTACAGGAGAGTTAGCTTCTAAAATTCTTTCTTTAATTACCGGGAAAGCACGATCCATGACAACATTTGTTTCATGATTGTCACCCAATTCGATATCTTTAATTGTTTCCCCTTCAATCGTTACCTTAACGTTTAATTCTCCACCATATCCGGTTGCTTTCGCTTCATAAACGTTTGCTTCACCGCTTGTACCTTCAGTTGCTGGTGCACTTGTTTGTGTACCATTTGAATTACTACAAGCTGCCATACTTGCAACTAATAATGCAATACTGGCTTTTTTAAATGTATTTTTCATTTTCAAATTCCTTTCTTAAAGTTGATAACTATATTTTAAACAAATTAATTGCTTCACAATTAATTATTTTTTGTTATTTTTTCACATTTGAAAATTAGTTTTACTTATTTTGAAACAAACTCTATACACAAAACGAACTTCTAATTTTCACAATTCTTACACAATACGATAAATATGCGACTTTACCAGTTTGATCCGAATGAAAATTTTTACATTTTTCTAATTATAAATGTAAATAAAATTTAAAATTGTTTCATTTTCATTAATAAATTAATTTAAGCTACGTTAATACCCTTAAAAAAGAATCCTATTATCAATCAATAGGATTCTTCACTTAGTTTATATTAATGCATTTGATTTTGAATGATATCAATCATTTGATCTTGCGTCATTGCACCTGGCAATTGGCCAAGTAAAGTACCATCGGAATTAAAGAAGAAATTGGATGGGAAAGATCCTTGAGTAAAGTAAGTGGATACTGCACCACCCACATCATAGACATAATCCAATGTATAATTATTTTCTTCCATAAATGCATCAACGACTGCTTTCGTTTCATCATTAATGCCACTATCTGGATGGGATACTAATAAAATATTTAAATCATCGTGCGTATTAGCGTATTCTTGCAATTCAGGAATTTCCATACGACAATAGCCACACCATGTACCAAAAAACATAACCAATGTTTTTTTACCTTTATAATCTGTTAAACTCACTTCATTGCCATCTTTATCTTCCAATGTAAAGTTAATATCTTCCATTGTTAAAACCGTTGGTTCACTCAGATTTTCTTCAGGTGCGGTTTGGGTAGTTTCGCCAATAGTGGCTTGATTTTCTTGCAACGCAACCGTTTTAACACTGGCTTGATAGAAAACATAACCACCCATGCTTAGCATTACTAAACCCGAAACCAATATAATTTTTGGCATAACATTTTTCGCTTTTTCAAGCAAAGACAGCACCCATTTACTCGCTATTCCAAGTAATGCAAACATGAACATAAAACCTAAAGCATAAGCCATCACATACAGGAATGCATCCCCTTGCGAACCACCCGTTAAACTTAAACTAAAGGCCGATCCTAACATTGGACCAATGCACGGCGTCCACCCAAACGAGAATAAAAATCCCAATAAGAAAGCAGATACATACCCACCTTTATTCATATCTAATTTCATGCCCAATTTATGATTTTGATTAAACCAAGGCACATTGATTACACCTAAGTAATATAAAGCCAATAAGATAATGACAAAGGCTGCCACATATTCCAAAACTAAACTATAGCGTGTTAACCACTTGGATAGAAAAGATGAACTAAATCCTAAAACGAAAAAGATAACACTCACACCAGCCATAAATGCCAATGTTAATAATAAAAATTTAAGATAAGAAACTTTCTTTTCCCCATCTTTATTTTGGCTTGTTGCCCAGTTTGTCAAATAAGCCACATACAGTGGAATAATAGGTAAAACACAAGGTGAAAAGAAAGTCATCACACCTTCAACAAATAAGGCAACAATTTTACTTGTATCAATCATTGAAAAATACTACTCCTTACAAAAATATACTAATAATCACTACAATGGCTAATAGTATACGATAGATACCAAAAACACGGAAATCATGTGTTTTGATATAGTTAATTAAAATACGAACGACAAACAAGCTTACAATAAAGCTAATTAAACATCCACCAATCACATATAACCAGCCGCCAAATGTAATACCTGCACTATATTGAATGATTTTTAATAACGAAGCGCCAATTATCACTGGAATTGATATTAAAAACGAGAATTCACAGGCAACCTTACGATCTACACCTTCCATTAAAGCAGCTAAAATACTACTGCCAGAGCGAGACGCCCCTGGGATAATAGCTACGGTTTGCACACAACCAATTTTGAATGCGGTCAATAAATCCATTTGATTTAATTTACGTATACGTAATGGCACACTGTGATTTTCAACGACAATAAAAAGAATCCCAATCACAATTAACATAATGGCAATCACTATTTCATTATGGAAATAATGGTCAGCAAAACGTGATAAGGTTATCCCTACCAATAAACTTGGTAAAGCGGCAACTATTATTTTTATCCATAACCCATAGGTTATGGCTTTTCCTTTTTTGCTTTTACGTGGATCAAATGGATTCAGTTGGCGATTAAATAACATCATCACTGCACCAACACTACCTAATTGAATTACTACTGTTAATAAATTTAAAAAATTAACATTTAAAATCGGGTCTGAATACATTAAGACGTTGGCCCATTTTTCATACAATAATAAATGTGCACTAGAGGAAATGGGTAACCATTCGCTAATTCCTTGGATAATACCAAGAATTAATAATTTAATAAATGACATATTTCCTCCTTCTACTAATTCATTATAAACAAAGAAGAGCCTATTCTCCAATAAGGCTCTTCAAGTAAGCAAAAATAAATCCGTCTAAGTCGCCATCCATGACTTTTTCCACATTGGTTTGCTCATAGTTAGTGCGTAAATCTTTTACCATTGTGTAGGGACAGAATACATACGACATGATTTGTGATCCCCATTCAATGGATTTCACATCCCCTTTTAAACTGGCAACTTGTTGGGCTTGTTGCTCTAACATTACTTGATACAATTTTGAACGTAACATGTTCATCGCACGTTCCCTATTTTGGATTTGAGAACGTTCACTTTGACAATTTACGACGATGCCTGTCGGTTTATGTAAAATTCTTACTGCGCTATCGGTTTTATTAATATGTTGCCCACCCGCACCAGAAGCACGGTGGGTATCAATTTGTAAATCATTCTCATCAATGGTTAATTCAATATCATCATCAAATTGAGGCATAACATCCATTGACGCAAAGGATGTATGCCGTCTTGCATTGGAATCAAAAGGAGAAATACGAACTAAACGATGAACTCCTTTTAATGCTTTTAAATAACCATAAGCCATATAGCCTTCCACAAGTACAGATGCGCTTTTAATACCTGCTTCTTCACCATCTTGCCAATCCAATATGGTACATTTATAGCCTTTAACAGCAGCATAACGTTCTATCATTCGTTCAAGCATTTGTGCCCAATCTTGACTTTCAGTGCCACCCGCTCCGGGATGGAATGAAACAATGGCATTGTTTTTATTGTAATCATCAGCTAATAGAACATCCAATTCATAATTCGCAAACGCTTTTTTAAAACTGGAAAACTCTTCCTCAATCAACTCCCACATTTCACTATCTGTACCATCATAACTGTCAACCAATTCAATTAATGATGCATTTTGTAATTGCAATTGTTCACTTTTAGAAACAATATCTTTTAAGCCATTGGCTAATTTAATGATATGTTGGGCATATTTTGGATCATTCCAAAAGTCCTGATCGTTCATTAAGACTTGATAATCATCGTATTGTTTTTGTTTTGCAGGTAAGTCAAAGTGAATCACCCAATTGACGTACCTTAAGACTCAATTGGTTTAACTCCTGCTTTAATTCATAAACTTCCATTAATTTGTATTTTCCTTATCTTTATTTTGTTGCGACTCAAGTTGTTTTGCAAGAATTGCTTTCGCTAATTGCGGATTCTTTTGCGCAATATCGTTTAGCACTTTTCGTTGTTGTTGCGGCGTTAATTGATTAAAATCAACTTTTTTAGGTTGTGGTTGTGGCTCGTTAACAACAATCTTTACATTTAAACAGAAACGAACAACATTTAAAGCAATTTGTTCCTTCATTTCCTCAAATAAGCTAAATCCTTCTTCAACATAAGCTTGCAATGGATTCGTTTGAGCATATCCACGTAATCCAATACCCTCTCTAAGTTTATTCATCACATCAATATGATTTACCCAGGATTGGTCAATCATCTTTAATACCATAGTGCGTTCAAGTGGTAACATTTGTTGTTTATAATCTTTAATCTTATCTTCATAAACCGCAAAGCATGCATCCACTAAGTTGTCTTTAATTTGTTCTGGAGTTAATGATACATAGTCATTTTTATTAACTGGTTCTTTAAAGCCTAATTTACTTAAAGATTCTAACACTGGATCCAACTGAACATTTTTATGTTTTTCATCCATGTTATTTTCAATCATGTTAGAAATCACTTCATCAAACATACCTTTGGTAATTTCATGGACATCTTCATGATCTAAGATAAAGTTACGTTGTTCATACATTACTTCACGTTGTTGACGCATAACATCATCATAACCTAATAATGTTTTACGCGAATCAAAGTTAACACCTTCAACACGACGTTGTGCACCTTCAATAAATTTAGTTACTGTTTTACTTTCCAAAGCTTCATCACCCAATTGAGCAAATGTACCTTGCATACGTTCTGCACCAAAACGTAGCATTAATTCATCTTCAATGGATACATAGAAACGGCTAAATCCAGGGTCACCTTGACGGCCTGAACGTCCACGTAATTGGTTATCAATACGACGGGACTCATGACGTTCACTACCTAAAACAGCCAATCCACCCAATTCCTTGACACCATCACCAAGTTTAATATCAGTACCACGACCAGCCATATTAGTAGCAATCGTTACTGCACCTTTTTGACCAGCACGCGCTATAATTTCTGCTTCACGTGCATGGTTTTTAGCATTCAACACTTCATGATGAATCTTACGAGATTTTAACATCTTACTGATTAATTCACTCGTTTCTACTGAAATTGTTCCCACTAAAACTGGTTGTCCTTTTTCATGACACGCCACCACTTCATTTACTAAAGCGTTAAATTTAGCTTTCTTTGAGGCATAAATCGCATCTGGATAATCTTTACGTATCATTGGGCGGTTCGTTGGAATTTCAACAACACGCATGTTGTAAATTTCTAAGAATTCTTCTTCCTCAGTTTTAGCAGTACCAGTCATACCACATAATTTGTTATATAAACGGAAGAAGTTTTGGTAAGTAATCGTTGCCAATGTAACGGTTTCTTGTTTAATACCAATGCCTTCTTTCGCTTCAATGGCTTGGTGTAAACCGTCAGAATATTCTCTTCCTGGCATGGTACGTCCAGTATTTTGGTCAATAATTAAAACAACATCATTTTCTTTATCCACCATGTATTCAATATCTGCACGCATGATGTAATTAGCTTTTAATGCTTGAGTAATAAAATGCACTAAAGAAGTGTTATTTAAATCGAATAGATTTTCCACTTTAAACGCACGTTCTGCTTTATCCACACCACTATCAGTTAATGACACGGAGCGTGTTTGAATATCGATTGTATAATCGGCATTTTCCGTTAATGATTTAGCAAACTTATCCGCTTGCAAATATAAATTCGCATTAATTTGTTTTCCACCGGAAATAATTAATGGCGTTCGTGCTTCATCAATTAAAATACTATCCACTTCATCAATTAATGCATAGTTTAATCCACGCAATACGCGGTCTTCTTTTTTGGTTACCATGTTATCACGTAAGTAATCAAATCCTAATTCAGCGTTTGTCGTATAGGTAACATCACATGCATAGGCAGCGCGTTTTTGACTAGTAGTTAATTGACGTAAATTTAATCCTACTGTTAATCCTAAAAATTCATATACTGGTCCATTAATATCACGGTCACGTCCTGCCAAATACTCATTGACTGTAACAACATGTACACCTTGTCCACTTAATGCATTTAAATAAACGGGTAAAGTTTCAGTTAAAGTTTTACCTTCACCTGTTTTCATTTCAGCAATATCACCTTGATGCAATACATAGGCACCCATTAATTGCACATGGAATGGTGTCATTCCAAGGACACGTTTGGCTGCTTCTCTAACGACCGCAAATGCCTCAACTAAAATATCGTCCAGCGTTTGTCCATTTGCTAAGCGACTACGAAATTCTTCCGTTTTCCCCTTTAATTGTTCATCACTGAGTTTTTCTATTTCAGGTTGCAATGCTTCCACAGCATTCATTTTTTTATCAATTGTGGCAATTTGTTTTTTCTCACCATTTAATAATTTATGTAAAAAATTAGCCATCTTAATCTCCTTTTTTAACCAATTTATTATAACAAACGAATTGTCAATTACCTAATAGACAAGCGTATATTCCATAGAAAAAACGCAACAAATTGTTCATTTATACATAATTCGTTGCGTTTAACTTCATTTAACTGTTCTTTATTGTGCATACCTATCTTTATCCAAAGCTATGATTAATACCTTTATATCACTATAGCCTGCATCAGTTAAAGCATTAAGGCATGCTTTAATCGTCGATCCAGATACAAAAACATCATCGATTAAGCAAAGCTTCTTCCTTAATCGTATACTATCTTTCAGACCAATTTGAATATCTTTTCGCTTACTTACCGACAAACTTTTTTGTTCATCACTAAATTTAATAAATGGCGATTCTATCTTACGATGTAACGCGTTGCAGATTAGCTTCAAGGGAATAAAGTGTCGCTTTTGAAACGAAGCATCACTGCTTGGTGCAATGATGCATTGCCTAAAGCCAATGTATCGTTGAATACGTGACAAATCATTAGGCAAAAACACAGAAGCTAAATCAATATCCAAACCTTGCTTAAATTGAAAAAACATTTCTGCTAGCGTTGCATCGTAACTATAAATAGCTAAACCTTTAACACCATTTTGATTAAAGTGGATGTATTGAGGTTGAATGAGTTGACGACACTTTGCACAGAGTAAATCATTGCTAAAGAAAATATCAAGATTAGTGCGGTTTTGATAAACGGATTCATTGCACCATAGACAATGATTGGTTCGCATATTCAATCCTTTCAATGCATCCTCTCACATTATGATTTTTCGTTAAACTATAAAAAATACATCGTCCTTGCCAATACGTAATATCTCTTCCAACACGTCCTGCCATTTGTACTAAAGCTGCTTGATCAAATACTGGATGATCGGCATAGAGTATCAATACATCGATATCTTTAAAAGTTACCCCACGCTCCAATATCGAGGTAGAAATTAATAAAGGAAATTGTTTACTTCGAAATGCTTCGATAATTTCTTCTTTATTATCTGTTTCACTGGTAACAAATTGGCAAGAACGTAATGATTTTAATAATTGCCAGGCAAGTTTGGCTAATTTCTTCGTTGGTACAAATAGCAATACACTGCGTTTAGCAACGGAAATATCATGGATCATTCGTATCCATAACATCCATGTAAATCCAATAATATTTAATGGAACGATCATCGCACGTCTGGTATAACGTGAATTCAATTGTACATGAACACACTTTTTTTGATTCACTAGTTGAATCAAATCATCACTCGGTGTAGCAGTCGAATAAATCATGTTTTTACGCTTACATCTTAAAACTATTTCTTTTAAAACTTTATTACCTTTATAAGGAAATGCATCCGGTTCATCCAAAATTAATAAATCAAAGTAATTAGGATAACGCACGGCTTGATGCGTAGTTGCAACAATAATATCCCCTTCCAACTCATTTTGATATCCCTGGCACACTGGTACAACTTTAGCTTTAGGAAAATTATGCGCTAACCTTGCAGAAACTTCTAACACAACTTGCCTTCTTGGAATAAGAAAACCGACTTTACCATGATTAGCTAATGCATAAGCGATTGATTCCATTAACATTTCAGTCTTTCCCGCACCACATACCGCTTCTAAAAGTACATCATTACCTTGCACAATTGCCTGCCTTACTTCTAGTGCACATTGTTTCTGTTGCTCACTTAATGGAAAATCCAATACTATTTCATCCTTACCAACATCTTCACTACTTTCTTGATATAGTAACGCCATACGTTGATAACGAATGCACTTTCGACATACGATTGTATCATTCACTACTCTTAAGCTTAATGGGTCGTCATTCCCACAAATCGGGCATACTAACTTTCTCATATAATATGAGAGTAATCCGAAGTAGTAATAACTTATAAATTATGAATACTCTTTTAATGACACTACACGACATACATCTTTACTGTCACTACAATCTAATGTTAATTGCCACTGACTCAATTGATCGAGATGATTATACACAAATTGAATTGTCTGCTCATTTAGTTTACCAATATTGTTATCAATGGAAAACTGCAAGTCATCACTTATATAAGCAACGGAAGAATCAGTAGAATCAATTTCAAGTTGATATTTTATAAATACTATCTTTTCTAATCCATTTGTTTGCTCTTCATTAACAATGACGATACCGAAAGGCATATAAAAGAAATCACCTTCAGGTGCTACAGTTACAAATAATTGATTATATGAATCTGCAAATACACCATTGCTTAGGGAATTCGTCGAATCAATCCAAACTTTTGGTGATTCAACACCTAGTTGTTCCATCAATTTATTTACGTCACTAACAAGAGAAACTCTGTGATAACCTTCATAATTCGAATAATCAAGGCAAATAAAAGTATCATGATTAAAGCAACGCCTCACATCACATCCTAATTGATTACTTGATGCTGTAAGTAACGCAATTAAATCGTGATTCCAATCGATATCATTTATATTAGAAATCTCATGATTTATTAAACTTGCAAATAGTAACGTTCGCTCTTTACTGTTCAATTCATCAATCAATTTTGCATCATGATTCACATTAAATGTTTGATATAAGTAAGCACTATCCGCAAAGTTTACTTCACGTAATTTATGTTCATAAACAAATGGTTCCATATTACTTAAAAAATCCGAAGAATAGGACTCTTCTTCAATAAAAGGAATATTATTGGTAACAAAATTATCGTATTGTTCTTCAAAATCACGCATCACCTCATTAACTAACGTGGATGCGTGATAACACGAACTTGTTTGATACACTAGTTTTTCATTCAAATTATCTATAAAACGAATCGGCTTTCCGTTTGTAGTAGAGTTTGATTCATTGTCAAGCAGCAATTGATTGTTGTAATCAAACGTAAATGGATAGGATACCTTGCTACCATCATTGAGCTCAATATTTCCATTTATGGAATCCAACATGTGTTCAACGAAACTCATATTTAATTCATACGTAACAGATTTCAAATCATTTTCTTTTACGTAATTAATCGCATACTGATAATAATGAATATCGAGTTTTCCACCACGATTATAGTCAATTCTAATGGTGTTATTATCGTTAACTAATGATAAATCATAATCACTATCCACATAATTAAAATCACCACGATAAAAGCTTAACCAATCGTAATTACCATAACAGCGAGCGATGACATTTAAATAACCAGCCTCCACAAAAGTTTGTGCAAATGATTTATTGTCACTCATTTCAGATTAACTAGATGATATGGTTGTTATTGGTGTTTCTTTTACTTGTGCTTCCTGTAACGTTGCATTTTCTTTGCAACGCACCAAAAAGAGCACACTCATAAAAATGTATACCTTTTTCATAATGAGCCTCCAAAATCACTCTATTACATCAATTAAAAGTGCATTTTTACTTAAACCACACTGAATATAATTATTACCAATTAAATCTTGATGACTTACTAAAAGTATTGTTTTATTCAAAAAAAAATGATTCATTAAAGCTAAAGTTTTTTGCTGTAATGCACTATCTAGACCTTTCAAAGGTTCATCCGCTAATAAAACATCTCCTTCATAAAGTAATGCCCTTGCAATGGATACTCTTCGTTTCATACCTCCAGAAAGAAAACGAATTGGTGAATATTTATTATCATATAAATCCAATTGCTTTAATATTTCATCCAATTTATGTTCATATTCATTATTTGAATAAGTACTTGGTTGAACAAATTTTAAATTAGTATATACATTACTGTGTTCAAGTAATCGATCTTCTTGAAAAACCATACTAACCTTTGAATAATCTTTCTCAATTGTTCCTTCATACTTAATTAGTCCTAAGATAGCATTTAATAAACTCGTTTTACCAAGTCCACTTTTGCCTTGAATTAAATAGTGTTTACCAGATTCAAACGTTGCATTAATATTACTTAATACTTGATTATCCCCATAATAAATCGATAGATTATTTAACTTAATCATAGTAACCACCCTTTTGATAAATAAGTCTTACCAACGCCACCATTGTTTTTTCTAATAGATAACTTAGTCCAATAATAAGTGCAGTATATGCAAACAATTCATCCGTTGCAAAGTATACTTTAGCTTGATATAACCCTGCCCCTAAGGAATGCAAAGGTAAGCCAATCACTTCCGCAGCAATACCACTTTTAAAGCAATATCCAAGTGTTACTTGTACACCACTATATAAAAATGGTGCGATTTCACATAATGTAATATGCTTAAATTGTTTTAATAAACTGACGTTAAATACATTAGCCATTTCAAATAATTTGACATCAATGGTATTAAATCCTTCCAATAAAATGGTATATACCAAAGGTAAACCAATTAAAGTAGAAATAATTAATGACAGTTGAGCACTACTGCTCCACACAAGCACAATCACAATAAATGAAGCAACCGGTATTGCTTTAAATGTTGCAATTATGGGTGCAATAAAATGTTGAATTATTAAATGTTTATAACTTAAATAAGCTAATATAAACCCACCAACAAACGCGAGCAAAAAACCTAAAACAACACTCGAACAAGTTTTAAAAATAGATACCCAAACTTCAAATTGTTGCAACAAATTTAGTAGTGTTTTAACCATTTGAAAAGGCGTTACAAAAAGAATTGGATTATTGACTATCATAGCAACCACTTGCCAAACAATAAGCCAAAAGAGTAAAACACCCAAATTTTGTAACGCTTTATGCTTCATAAGTAATTTAATTATGCACTGAATTGGAATGAAATAATAGATAATAATGCATTTCTTCAAAATTTTGCATTAAAAGGACGAAAATACGTCCTTTTAATCAACTTAATCTAACCTACATAATAGAAATTAGCATCTGGTAGTTTGCCACCAACGCTTTTTGGATTGGCATTAAATAATACATCATAATAGTTTTCTAAGATAGATTGCATTTCACTGCCACGTATGCAAACAATACTGCAATTTGGCAATGCTTTGGTTGCAATCTTTGCATCCACAATGCCATAATTACCGACTAAAGTCGCTGCATCTTCAACATTCGTATTTACATAATCCACACTTTGTTGGTAATAATCTAAAAATTCATTAATAACGCTTGGATTATTATCAATAAATTCTTTACGCGCAACAACAACACCCGTAACCATTTGACCATCTTGCCCATTAACTTGTTGAACTGCATTCCATTCATTGGTTAAATCAAGTGCACTGTGTAACCCTTCCACCTTATTCATAGCGGCAGTTGCAAATGGTTGGGGTAACATCGCAATAGCATCCGAATTAGCTGCCAATGCAGCCACAACTTCGTTTTGTTCACTCTTCCATTCAATGGTCACATCTTCGCCAGGCGTTAATCCGTTACCGATTAAAATATAATTTAATGCATATTCAGGAACACTATCTTTTCCCGAAGCAACAATTGTTTTACCTTTTAAATCTGTAACACAATGAATGATATCCCCGTTTTCAACAATGCTTAAAACACCCAACGTATTAATGGCAATCACTTGCAATTGACCTTCCGTCTTTTGATAAAGCACAGCAGCTGTATTGGCAGGTATGGCAGCTATATCAACTTCACCTTTAACTAATGCGCTTGTAACTGGGTCTGATCCTGTTTCAATAGAGTAATGATAATTATTAGTTATAACTTCACCGTTATCAATGGAATCAAAGAATTGAACCAATCCCATACCCGTAGGGCCACTCATTACCTTAACATTAACATCAACAGGTATACTTTGGGCAAGTGGTGAGGCATTGGGGCTATTAGCTGGCGTTGATGTTGGTGTAAGGGTAGAACAGCCTGCCAATACTAAGGTTAATAATGTCAAAACTGTTTGTTTAATTTTCATCGTAAGATCCTTCTTTCTTAATCACAATTATATTCCTATTGTTAAAAAGTAACCGAATTACACTTTCTAATTTGTTGAAAAAATTTAGATTATTTTCAAATTAAAAGAAGAAGGTATTAGTCCTTCTTCTTATAAGCAAATATTTTAGTGGAAATTGGTGCAATACTTGTTTCAAATACATTATCCACCGTTTCTAAAGAACCTTGTTCATCCAAGATTTGTTGCATACCAAATTGAAAATGGTAATGGTAAGTATGATAGGTAGGATTAAAAAAGATAATTAATGTTGTATCATTTACTTCAATTTCATACATTAACAACTTACCATCCACATGTTCAAAATAAACATGTGAACCAATATCCTGTTCTAAATGGAAATGTGGGTATTTTTTTCGAATATTAATAACATTACGAACGTAATCAACCATCCAACCATTGGCCTTAGCTCTTGCCCAATCCATACGATTAATATCATCCCCTTTATCATAAGAGTTTTCCACTCCATTTTTAGTGCGTGCAAATTCTTGTCCAGAGTGAATAAAAGGAATGCCTTGCGCTAAGATGGTTATTGTTAAGGTTAATAAACATCGACGCAATGTTTGTTCCTCGGATTCTTGGAAGTATTTATGATATTGATCATAAACTGTCATATTATCATGACATTCCGTATAGTTAATGGCTTGCGTTACATTAACAAACACTTTGCGATAACCAAAATCCAAAACACTTGCTTGTAACGAATTCATGCACTTATGCAACCATTGTGCATTAGCACATGCAAATCCACCACTAAAATCATTACCAAATAGGCTTCCTTTAATGGAATCTCTAAGGATATCCGAAAAATATCCAACTTGTGGCGTTTTCGAAGCATTATTTATCGATGCACGTTTACTTTCTTCTAAGTAACTCGGCATATTCCAACCTTCGCCATAAACTAATGCATCTATTTTATACTTTACAGCTAAACTATGAATTTGATTGACTGTTTGATAGTCTAATATACCCATTAAATCCAAACGTATTCCATCAATGTCATACCAAGAAAATAAATGTGCAATACTATCTAAAATAAAGCGTTGAACCATCGGTTGTGTACTGTCAATATCGTTACCACAACCACTTGAGTTACTCACAACTTCAAAAGAATCGATTTGAAAGAAATAATAAGGACAAATATTGTAATAAGCACTGGTTTTCAATTCAAAAACATGGTTATACACAACATCCACAATAACTTTCATGCCCATGCTATGGACAGTATTCACAAATTCTTTAAAATCTTCAATAACTTGAATCGGGTCATATGGATTGGATGAATAACTATTTTCCAATCCAAACCAACTGTCCGTATCATAACCCCAATTATATAAACGATTAACGTTGGTTTCATCCACACTACCATAGTCCAATACTGGCATAATTTGTAAATGCGTAACCCCTAAATCTTTAATATAATCCAACACATATTTCCGATTGGTACATAATGCTTTAAACGTATGCTCTGGCGTTAAATCTCTAATATTGCATTCGTAAATAATGGCATCATTTGCATGTTTAATCGGTTTTACTTTAACTTTAGTTTTCGATAATTTACTTTCATCCACCACAACACTAAAGCGTCCATTTGGTGTCGAAGCTATCCCATAAGGATCAATTATTTGTCGTATTTTTCCATTGTTTTTAACTATGTAATAATACCGACATTTATGGTAATTCTTATTTAATGTAATGGAAAACGTACCATCCGTGCAACGATTTAACCAATGCACTTCATTAACCCCATCTTCATTAAGCACTGACAACGCAGCCATACTGCTTGTTGGTGCCCATACCGTAAATGTTGTTGCCCCATTTTCCACATAAGCACCCAATGGGCGCTTAGTTGTAAATAAATCGTTAAAGTGTTTACTTTTAATTACTTGGCCATACCGTAATGGTGTTACCCGCCCATGACAATCCACAACATCGTAATGACGCCCATATTGCAACGGATTATAGAATTGACATTGGTACGTATGGTAATGATCATCCCCAACAGTAGTTGATATTATTTCTAATGGAATCGATTGATCAAGTTCATCAAATAAGACAAATGATGAGGAAACTCCACCGTAGTGGAGTTCACTCATATAAATCGTAATAGTATCTGGCCGATCAAGATACGCTTCGAAGGCGCTGATCTTACGCATTTGGATTAATCTTATCGAGATGCCAAATATCGCGGACATACTCTTCAATTGTACGATCAGAAGAGAAATATCCACTATTCGCAATATTTTTTAAACAAGCCCTTGCCCAGCCGGCCTTATCACTGTAACGAGCACAAATGTTTTCTTGTGCTTGGGCATATGACCAGAAGTCTTTTAATACTAAATATTCATCGTTTTTATAGAACAATTCATTGTAAATATTTCTGAATTGATCATTCACAATGGAACCATCCACTAATGCTTCAACCACAGCTTTTAATGTTGGATCTGAATTTAATAATTGATGCACTGAATAAGAATTTTCGAACTTCAATTGTTCCACTTCATCACTGCTTAAACCAAAAATTTCTTCATTTTCAATACCAGCATATTTAACAATTTCAACATTAGCTCCATCCATCGTTCCCAATGTAATGGCTCCATTCATCATAAATTTCATATTACTTGTTCCACTTGCTTCTTTACCTGCAGTAGAAATTTGTTCCGAAACATCCGCAGCATTCAATAAGATTTGTGCAATACTTACCCCATAGTTAGGAACAAAAACAACGTTGATGTATTGACTTAATAATGGATCGTTATTAACAACTTCCATTAAAGCATTGGCTAATTGAATGCATTCTTTCGCAAACACATAAGCCCCTGCTGCCTTACCTGCAAAGAAGAATGTGTGTTTTGCAGGTCTAAAGTCTGGTTCTGTGCGAATACGTTGGATCAAATACATAATATGCAATAAATCCATTAATTGACGTTTATAAGCATGGAAACGTTTAGCAATCACGTCAAACAAACTGTCAGTATCAAGCTTTACGCCCAATTTTTCATCAATATATTGAGCTAAAATTTCTTTACGTTCTTTTTTAATCGCTAAGAAACGTTGTTGCACGTTTGAATCATCCACGTAATCATTTAATTTAGCTAAATCACTCGGGTTAGTTTTCCAACTATCCCCAATGGTATCATCCAATAATTTGGTTAATTGTGGGTTAGAATACATTAACCAACGACGATGGGTCACCCCATTGGTTTTATTGGTAAATTTTTCTGGCCAAATAGAATAGAATCCATTGAATACTGATTCTTTTAAGATTTCTGTATGCAATGCAGCAACACCATTAATGGCATGACTTCCCACAATAGCTAAATTGGCCATATGAACTTGACCATCTTTAATGATGCTTAATTCATGAATTAAATCACTGCGTTTATAAGTATGGTTTAATTCAACAACGAAGCGACGTTGAATTTCATTAATAATCATCATAATACGTGGCAATATTTGTTCAAAATAATGAATTGGCCATTTTTCCAATGCTTCGGCGAGCACAGTATGATTAGTGTATGCACAACATTTAGTGACAATATCCCATGCTTGATCCCAATCCATTTGATAATCATCCATTAAAATACGCATCATTTCAGGAATAACCAATACTGGATGTGTATCATTTAATTGGATCGCAACTTTATTTGGTAAATCTTCCAAAGGATAATGATTACGGTTATGATGATCATTAATAATTGTTTGAATACCCGCACTTACAAAGAAATATTGTTGTTTTAAACGAAGTTTTTTACCATCTTCCGTACTGTCATTTGGATATAAGCAACTGGTTAAATCATCAATCAATTTTAAATAGTCACTCGTATTACCAATTAATTCTTCTTCCACAGGTTGCGCATCCCATAAACGTAATGTATTGGTTAATGGTGTATTGTAACCAACAATAGGCATATCGTAAGGAACTGCTTGAATAACCGTTGCGTCTTTTTGTTCAAATTTAAAGTGTTGCCCATCCCAATTTTGTTGAATATATCCACCAAATTTAACTAAAACAGCGTTATTTGGTTTCTTAGTTTCCCAAACATTACCAAGTTTTAACCATAAATCGGGTACTTCAACCTGTTTATTATGGTCAATTTTTTGTTTGAAAAATCCATAACGATAACGAATACAGTTCCCATTACCAATGTAGTTATTACTTACAATGGAATCCATAAAACAAGCCGCTAATCTTCCTAATCCCCCATTACCAAGACCAGCATCAGCTTCCAAATCTTCCAAGCTTTCTAAATCGATATTTAATTCAGCTAACCCCTCTTTAACCACATCATAAATCCCCAAATTCATTAAGTTATTGGTTAACAAGCGTCCCATCAAAAATTCCATTGAAAAATAGTACATTTGTTTATCGCCTTTTTTCGCAGAATTTTCCTTAGATACCATCCAGTTTTTAGCGGCATATCCACGAACAAAATCCCCTAATACAATATATTGTTCAATTGGACTTGCCTTCTCCATAACACGTCCAAATACTGTCGCCATGCTATCAACATAGCTTTTCTTAAATTCTTCTTTCGTTAAGTTTAACATCCTTGTCTCCATTTCCCTTTGTGTTTTACTTTAAATACGCTTGCACTAAAGCCATCTAAATCAACAGTAATTCCATTCACAAAACGATGACTATGCGCTATTTTTTTACTTCGTATCACTTTATCATTAACAATACCGTTACCACCATAAGTTGCTGCATTTGAGCTTAATACTTCTTTATATTGTCCAGTAAACGGTACTTCAATTTGATAGTTTTGGTAACGATTTGGTGAAAAATTAATCGCAACCACTAATGACTCTTCTTTACCATAGCGAATATAGGTAAATACATTGTGATCTTTATCATCTGCATTGCTCCATTCAAATGCTAACGGATCATAATCCCGTTGATACAATGCATCATAGCTAATATACAATTTATTTAAATCTTTCATGAATCGATGAAAACCATCATGCATTGGATATTTTAATAAGTCCCAATCATTTTCTTGTTTCTCATCAAATTCTCGAAACATACCTAACTCATTTCCCATAAAGTTTAATTTCTTACCAGGGTGAGTCATCATATAAATGTATAAGGCTCTCGCTTGCGCAAATTTTTGCTCATAAGTACCCCACATTTTATTCACAATGGTTGCTTTTCCATGCACCACTTCATCATGACTAAATTCCATGATAAATCGTTCAGAATAGAAATAAGCCATTGAGAATGTCATATCATTGTGATGATATTGACGGTAAATAGGATCTTTCTTTAAATAAGATAATGTATCATTCATCCAACCTAAATCCCATTTATAGTCAAATCCTAACCCATTTTCTTTGCTAGATTTGGTTACATTGGCAAAATCAGTGGAATCTTCAGCAATTAACATGCACGAAGGATTTAATTCATGCAATGTATCATTCATACGACGAATAAACGCAATGGCTGCATTATTTTGACCCCTACGTTTATCCCCTTCATAAAAGATTAAATTGCTGATAGCATCCATCCGTAACCCATCACCATGCATTTCATTTAACCAATAGTTTGCACAACTCATTAAGAAGGATTGTACTTCCCCTTTACCAAAGTCAAAGTTACTTGTTCCCCATTGCGACACACTATTGGCATATTCATAACAAGGAGTCCCATCATAGTTTGCTAAGGCGTAATTATCGGAAACAAAGTGTACAGGAACAAAATCAAAAATCACCCCAATGCCTGCTTGATGCAACGCATCAATCAAAGCCTTTAATTCATCCATTGTGCCATAACGGCTTGTGGTTGAATAATATCCCGATACTTGATAACCCCAAGATCCATCAAATGGATATTCACTCAATGGCATAAACTCTACGTGCGTGTAATGATTTTCCAAAAGATAAGGAATTAAATCTTCTTTTAGCGTTGTATATGAACATTTTCCATCATGTAATTTAAATGAACCTGCAAATAATTCATAAATATTCATCGGTTGATCAAAGTTAACACGGCGTTTTTTCATCCAAACATCATCATTCCAGTGATAATCCCGTCGTGCAATTTTCGAAGCTGTATTGGGTCTTAATTCACTTTCCAATGCATATGGATCTATCTTATCCACAATCGTACCATTGGCTTGTGTTATTCGGAACTTATAATAATCTCCTTCCTTACATTTGGCACTAACTTGCCAAATGCCCCGATCATCAATACGGGTAAATTCATTCCCTTCACAACTCCAATTATCAAAAGAACCAATTAATTGAATTTTTTGTGCCCTTGGTGCCCAAACCGTAAAAGTAGTATGGTCCCCTTGAACATGGGCGCCAAAAATTCGATAAGCGTATGCTTCCAATCCGCTGTAATAATAATCAAAGCTACTCATGACTTTATTTTACTCCTGTTTTATAAAATTGAATGCTTAGCAAATCACGCTAATTTAACTTGCCTGCTAAGTCATAAAAATTCAGCATTTTATAAAACTTTAAAAATAACGATACTTATCGTAATATTTCAAATCTTGTAAGCGATTCCATTTTATAATGAACAAGTTCATTTTTAATGGTAAAACTGAACTAAATTTTAATGAACATGTTCAATTTTGATCAATTTAGCACCATTTGCCAGAAACTAAAGCGCTTATGAAATAACTTTTCAAAAAATATTAGAGTAAATAATAGCCCTGTTATCAACACATAAAAACCAGTAGGCATTAGACTACTGGTTTTGTTAAGTTGATATGAATAAATAATTAATTCGTACCCATGCTCATTGTTTCTGGTAACGTTGCACCACCATCAATAACAAATTGACCACCGGTAATGTAACTTGCTTCGTCACTTCCTAAGAAAGCAAACAATTCTCCAACTTCTGTTGGTTTAGCTAAACGTTTCATTGGTACGTTAACTGCAATATCTTGTATGGCTTGTTCTGGATTTTCCGGATTGGATTCAACCGCCATCTTTTCAACCATTGGCGTACGTGCATACCCTAATTGTGAACAGTTTACGCGAATATTACGTTCGGCATATTCAACCGCTAAGCATTTCGTTAAGCCAACCAATGCTGCTTTACTCATTGCATAAGCTGCTTCACCACCATCAGCAACAATATCACCGGTAACACTGGAAGCAATAACAATGGAGCCTTTACCTTGATTTAGCATGTGTGGAATAACTGCTTGACAAGTATTCCATGCCCCTTTGATATTCACGTCGATATGGAAATCACGAATATCATCACTCATTGTTTCAAATGGTGCTAACCGACATACTCCGGCATTAGCACATGCAATATCTAAAGAGCCAAATGTATCCACTGCTTTTTGCGCAGCATCAATTAATTGTTGTTTATTGGCAACGTTAGCTATCACACTAATAACTTCCGTACCATATTCATCTTTTAAGTGTTGCGCTACTTTATGCACATCTTCACTCAAATCAACCAAACACAATTTTGCTCCGTATTTTGCATAAACTTGTGCTATACCTTCACCTAAACCTGCTGCTGCACCCGTTACCAATGCAACTTTACCATCTAATTTTGCCATAACTAATAATCCTCCTTTGCAATCTTAGAATTTTTGTATACCATCCGGTGTTTCAATTTCTACGGGATGTTTTTTCCAATAGAACAAAACCATCCATAACCATAAAATCACACCCACACCAAGATATGCTGCAAAACAAATCCACGAATCAATACCTTGACCTAACGTACAGAAAAATGCAATCAATACTGCTATCAAACATGCCAATGCCCTAAATGCATCACCACCCTTAACTTGGTTCTCACTAACCCAATTTGGATGTTTATGATGAATCATAATGGCAGATATCATTGTTAATGCATACGCACATGCACAGCCAAAACTCATTAAATTAAAGAATGCACTCATAAAGTCAGAAGAGTTTTGCAATACGATAAATACAAGTGATAATACCAATAAGAAGATATTTGGTAACAATGGTTGTTGATGTTTATTAACTTTAGCAAAAGCTTTCGGTAAGAAATTCTTATTCGCCATGGAATACAACATTCTCACCGTTGACATCCAGAAACCGAGCAACGATGCACCCATACCCAATAAGCATGATAAGATACCTACAACAAGTGGCCAAAATGTCCAACCCATTGTTTGTTGCATTGTTGTAATGGTTAAGAATCCATCTTGTGCAGCAGTTGTAAATACACCATTCAATCCATCCAAACCTGCAACACAGAAATAATAAAATACATAAATCGTTCCACACGTTAGAATAGAGCCACAAATTGCTTTTTTCGAATTCTTAATTGGGAAGTCCCCTTCTTCTACCATTTGTGGTACTGTTTCAAAACCAAAATAAGGTGTAATCAATAATGCCATTCCAATAATCCATCCTGGAACACCAGCAATTGGTTGCAATGTTGTTTCAAATAAATTTCCAAAATTAGCAAAGCTCCAATGACCTGAAAATAAAAGAATAAATCCAGTTAATATGGTTACTGCGATATTACAAAATAACATCACGGCTTGCGCTTTTACTAAAAATTGCACATTTTGAATACTCATTAAAAAATACAAAACCAATAACACTGCTGCACAACCCACCATTACCATTGTCGATAGATTTAGTGCAAATGTCTTATTGACCCATGTCATAATCGCCATAACAACAGCAGGTGGTACTGAAATCCACGCCGCCATGATCAACCATGACGCTAAAAAACCAACATGTTTATTAATACCGACGGTATTATAAACTAACTCTCCCCCACCTGTATGGAACAATGAGGCCAACTCACTGTACACCAATGCTACAGGCAAAATTGCGATTGTCATTAAGGCAAAGGCTAGAAATGTACCAGATCCACAATATCCATAAAATACTGAATCCCAATAGTTTACGAATGTGAAAATCGATCCAGTCGCAACGGTATAAACAAAAATTAATTTCAAGCTTTTGTTTAGACCATGTTGCTCTTTTGTATTCGAGCTCATACTTTCCTCCTTGAATAAAGCTTACCTTTATTTCTAATCCCATTCTACGCTTAATATTGTTGCTTGTTAAATGATTCACGTGCCATTTTAAACAAATAGTTTGCCTTTTTAGCCAATTAATCAAAAGTGCTGTTTTATTAACTAAATTTTGAATAATAATTTGAGGATTTAGCGTAATTATGCTAAAATTTACTAAAGGAGAAATAGTATGAATAATATTAGACCTGTATCAGATTTAAGGAATAATTTTGCAGATATTTCTAAGACTGTGCACGAAACTTCACAACCTGTTTTTTTAACGAAGAATGGTTATGGTGATATGGTTGTCATGAGTATGAATGCCTTTGAAAAACTTCAATTTGAGAGTGAAGTATATTTCAAACTACGAGAAGCTGAGATAAAGGCGGAACTAACAGATCAACGCTATTCGTCCAAAGAAGTCCTAAAAGCAATGAAAGCAGCAATCCGAGAAAAATAATGTATAAATTAGAATTTTTACCTAGTGCTCAGCAAGACATGCTAAAAATAGTACGCTATATAAGCTTTGAACTAAAGAACCCTAACGCCGCAGATCTTTTGGCTATTGATTTTTTTAATGCAGCAGAAAGTGTACTTACTTTCCCTTATGCAAATCGTGTCTATCAAACCACTCAGCCACTAAATCACGAGTACGGAAAAATCATTGTAAAAAATTATCTAATGTTCTATTGGGTAGATGAAAACAAACAGCTTGTGACAATAGCTCGTGTAGTTTATGCCAAAAGAGATTATATTCAATCGTTGAAATAATTTAACAAAATTGTTAGTTAAATTAATCAAAAGCTTTTATTGTAAAAATATGCAGTGTCAAAGGGATGTTTTGTAACACCTTCTAAGGTTTAAAATTCAGGATTAGCTATTTAGATAGATTTGAATTTTCTGCTTTTAATTTGGCAAAGAATAAATACTATAAATACGTCTTAAATGAAGACGATATAAGATTTATTCCAATTAATGTTTTGATAACTCATTGTTACCAAACTTTTTATAAACGCTCATTGATCCGATGGATCATATGGATAATATTAACTATTATCGAATCATCCTTTGTTCGCTATAATGTAAGTAAACATGTGCAAGATAAGAATGGTGAGGAATACTAATGCGAACTAAGGATGATACGTTATATACAAGTTTGATTGATTGTGCGCATACAATTGCATCTACGCGGGGTGTAGATGCAATAAATATACGGAATCTTGCCAATAACGCTCATGTGTCCGTAGGAACAATTTATAATTATTTCAAAAATAAAGACGAATTGTTAATTGCGTTAACGCAAAGTTATTGGCAAGATGTGTATCGCACAATCAAGACACAATGTTATGGTTATCCACTAGTGGAAGCTTTACCACTACTGTATCGCATTATTAAGATTAGTTTGGATGCTTCTTTAGGGTCTTTATTAAATTGTTTATCTTCAATAGAAGTATTTAATAATCAACAATTAGCACTAATGCAACAGGATTTAAAGCAATTTGTTATCTATTTAATCAATGCTGATGATTCCATTGATAACCATTTATTCAATGATGATTTAAGTAAAGAACAGTTTGCCCAATTTATAGTCGATTATTTCTTTATTTATTTGCGTAAACAAGATACATCATTGGATGCTTTTATTCACATTATTGAACGAATTATTTACCCTGATAATACTTAATCATTCATGGATTCTTTAATCTTTTTACGGGCTTGATACAAGGCATTTTGATAGGAGCGATAATCTTTAAATCCTTGCTCATCTTTACCGGCAATGCAGTTTTCAATGGCTCGTTGTTGCTTACTGCTTAAGTTATAATTCATCACTTCATATACGTGATCAATTAATGTTTTCCGATAATCAATGACACATGGATCTTCATCATCCCTTAAGTATACTGAAGCAACAATTGATGCATACGATTCACTATCATCCATATAACAACTTTTGGCGTCTTTAATACTTAATTTACTGTTAATTCGTTTTATTTCATGCGCTAACGCACTTGAAAAGAATGCTTTAACATTTTTTGTACGAAGGAAAGAAACAGTATAAAGTAAATCAATCAATAAATCATAGGCACCCATCTCATAGATTTCATTTCTTCGTTCAGCCCGAAAAACAATACGATGTAGCATGCCCCATAAGTACTTGGTAAAGTTATCCAAGTACAGGTTTAATGCTACATCGTCGTTTAATATACAATAATAAATTATTTCAAAGTCGTTTTGCATGACGCTTTCCCCCTATATGGAAAGCGTTGGTTTAATATTTCATAACCCATTGCTGCAAAAGCACACGATACATTTAAACTATCCACAATACCATGCATTGGTAATATAACTTTCCAATCAGAGCGTTTAGCGACCAGACTGGAAACCCCCTTACCTTCATTACCCAACACCAATACAATCTTTGTATCGTAATTAACGGCGCGGTAATCCACACTTTCACTATCCAATGTAGTGGTAACGATCCAATACCCATTATCTTTTAATGTTTGAATGCAAGTATTCATGCTATTCACACAAGCGACTGGGACGGATTCAATGGCCCCAACACTAACTTTAGCTACCGTTGCATTCAAACCAACATTGCGGTCTTGTTTAATAATGACTCCATTAAATCCACAGGCATCACACACCCTTAAGATAGCACCCAAGTTATGGGGATCTTCAATACCATCACATAGTACTAAAGTCGAATAGGGATTATCCTTATTATTTTGAATTAATGAATCCAAGGATACGTAAGCATAATCTTTCATTCTGGCCAATACCCCTTGATGGTTGCCGTTATTGCTTAATTTATTGGCTTGTTTTGCGGAAATATACTCAATCGGAATGTGATTACGATTAGCCAATGCAATGAATTTTAAATCTTGATTCACCAACATTAACGATTCAATGCCTTTATTACTTTCTAAAGCGCTTCGAACCGTATTCTTTCCATAAATCCATTGTGGCATAATTATTGTTTCTCCCTTCCCATAGTGTTTTAAATACTTTCGCTTTCATTTTTATTTTCTTGCATCATAATATCAATAATTTCATCAATACGTTCGCATTGATTTTCCATATACAAATAGCCAATAATGGCTTCAAATCCGCTGGCACATCGATATATGGTGATATTTTCATGAGAATTTCGCTTGGTTACTTTAATATTTCTTCCTTTTTTATAGATAGTTTGCTCAATTTCGCTAAAAAAATGGTCTTTATATAAGCGTTGAAATAGGCTTGCTTGCGCACTAGCACTTAAGTAATACGCTGTAGCAATGTTAATATCTTTACCCAAATTAATATTACTTTCAACAAGGCGCAACTTTATTTTTAGTCCCCAAACGGCATCACCAATAAATGCATATTCTCTTCCCGTATGCATCATAAAATGTGTTGGTCGACGAGTTGTGCTCTTAAAGTATCGGCCAATTCAAAATCTTTATTCGCTTTGGCTTGATTCCATTGATTATATAAATCCAATTGTTCCAAGGTAAATTTCGGCAATTCAATAAAGATTCCTAAAACAGCTAACATTTTATTAATACTATTAAAGTAGGCCGAGATAATACCGTTATCTTTTTCTTTAACTCGTAAAGCTGCGTTTAACTTTTTCACTGTATCAAAAATCACAGTCATTGCATTTGGTGTATTTAAGTCGTCACTCATTTCATTTAAAAATGCATCATAACTATCTTTATCATACTCATCGCTACTGTAACCACTTACTTGAAGTTGTAAGTTAGCTTGTCGTAAAGGTGTAGTAATTTTATCCAATTCTTTACGACTGGATTCCACAACTTCTTCTGAGAAGTTTAATGTCCCACGATAATGCGTTGATAAAATAATCCATCGGAATAAATTCGCACCCAATTGAGCAACAATATCTTTAGCCCATAAAATATTTCCCAAAGATTTACTCATCTTAACACCATCCAAATTAATCATGGCATTATGTACCCAATAATTTGCTAAATCATGATTTGAATGACACACACATTGTGCTTGTTCATTTTCATGGTGTGGGAATCTTAAATCCGCTCCACCCCCATGAATATCAACTTGACCACCTAAGTTATCTTGAATCATTACCACACATTCAGTATGCCAACCTGGTCTTCCTTTTCCCCATGGACTGTCCCATTGAATTCCTTTATCAGTTTTTTTCCATAAAACAAAGTCATACGGACTGTGTTTTTCATCACTTGTTTCAATACGAGCCCCAGCTTCCAAATCCGCTAAATTTTGACGAGATACACATCCATAGCTTGGACATTTTAAAACGTCAAAATAAACATTACCATTCACATTATAAGCATTACCTGATTTTACTAAATCATCAATATAACTAATAATTTCATCCATTGTATCGGTAACTTTTGGTGTCGCATACAACGCTTCACATTGCAATTGATTTCTTAGGGCATTGTACGCATCAATGTAGCGAGTAGAAATAACTTTTTCATCCACCCCTTCATCAATGGCCTTATTAATGATTTTATCATCCACATCCGTAAAGTTAGATACATAATGTAAATCATATCCATTAGCACGAATTACACGTGCTAATGTATCAAATACGACAATGGGTCGGGCATTACCAATATGTGCATGGTTATAAACAGTAGGTCCACACACATACATTTTGACTAATTTTTCATCCATTGGTTGAAATAATTCAACCTTACCAGTTTTTGAATTATATAAACGCATATTCCTATTTCCATTCCAATTCATTTAAGACACCATTATCATACACGCTAACACTCGCGTAGCGACCATTAAAATTACCTTCAAATTCATATTCATGGCTAACAGCATCGTATTCTGCTTCAAATATTTTACTATTTTCTTGCGTTGATTGCGTCATTTCATAAGCAATCGCTAATGCTTCATCTTGACTTAAATTACCTGCTTCATAGTATTTATTAGCGATAAAGCAATTGAATTCCACTAATACATTTTGATAGAGTTCAAATTTGTAACGTCGTTGGTTACTATGAAATTGAATCTTATCATATATTCTGCCATCATCTTCTTCTTGGGTAACACTCAAGTTACATATTGTATCAAAACTTAGTCCAAGTGAATCCAAGATAGATTGTGGTAGTACTTCACTTAACTCTTGTTGGGTATAATTACAACCATCTGACTGTTGATTCGTTGAAGATTGGGCACTGTTAGGTGTCGATGATATATCATTGGTAGTGGTATTTTCCGTTGCTTGACGTTTTTCAATGGCTTCAACATCACCATCATCATCCAATCGCACTTGGATCGATTCCCCTGCTTTATCAATTTCAAAATAGAATCCATCGTCATTCCTTTGTTGATTGATAATATTGCAATTATTTTCGCATTGCGCCGCATTTTCAGCAATTGATAATGCTTTTTCCAAACTAATTTCTTTACCTGCGCAACCAGTTAACATTAACGCCGCGCATAAACTTATAGCTAAACGTTTCATACTATGTTTCCTTTCAATATCTACCATTTTAACACGTTAGCGAAAAGGCTTTAAACTTACGCTTTATTCCTTAATATATCTTTTAATAATTCAGGTACATTTACCTAAACTAAAAAGTGGCATTGCCACTTTATTATGACTTATTGAATTCACTGGCCATTTGATAACATTGATTTTTTGGAATACCCGTCAATGCAGCAGCGACTTTACTTGCACTTTTAACACTAATGCCTTCATCCAATAACAGCTTGATGCAAGTAGTCACATCAATGGAAGTACTTTCTTTGTTTACTTCACTATTCCCTTCAACCACTATGACATATTCCCCTTTTACATCCATCTGTTCAATAATTTCACTTAACTTGCCCCGATAAATCGTTTCATGCAGTTTAGTGAGTTCTCTTGCTACGCATACGTTGCGATCGCCCAACACTTCCAACATACTTCGTAATGTTTCCATTATCCGGTGTACCGCTTCATAAAAGATTAATGTTTCACTTCTATCTTTTAGTAGGGTTAATTCTTTTTCCCGTCCACTTTTATTGGCTGGTAAAAAGCCAATAAAAGTAAACCGCGCACTATCAATACCCGATGCCATTAATGCCGTTAAAGCGGCATTGGCACCCGGTAAAGGGACAACATTGTAACCCTTATTCACTAATTGATACACAATTGTATAGCCTGGATCAGAAATACATGGCATACCTGCGTCGGATATAAGGGCAATGCTTTTACCTTCATCCAATAATTGCATGAATGTTTCCACATTACTGTCTTCATTAAACTTTTGATTCACCATTAATGGTTTATGAACCCCTAATGAATCCAATAGTTTTACGCTTACACGTTTATCTTCGCAAGCGATAATATCGACACATTGCAACACTTCACAACAACGATTGGTCATATCTGCTTTATTACCAATTGGTGTTGGTACAAGATAAAGTGTTGCTTGATCTTTTTGATAACTAATCTGCTTCATGTTCTTCAATAATCCGAATAGTATCTGTTCCAACCGATTTCTTCTTAAAAGTACGCTTATTGCTGTTATTGTGCGTAGTATTTTTCGTATTATTTACCGGTTTATTAGGTATTTGATTGCCAGTTTGTTTTTTCTTAAATACACGCTTATTATCGGATTTACTTTCACTATTCGTCGATTTACTCGTTGTATGTGTTACTGGCTTTTTAGATTCTTTTGCCTTGAATACCCGTGTTTCACTACCTTTATTCACCGTTTTTGTCTTAGCTGGTTTTTCTTGATCAATATTAACTGATTGTGTATAGCTTGGGGTTGCTTTAATTGGCTTAGCAAGCTTAGAAGCTTCTTTCGCTGCTTCATTATCTTTTAATGCTTGAGAAACCGTAACATCCTTACTGATACGGTGACCGCCACTTTCTTTAATTTCATTAATGGCTTTCTTAGTTAACCGTTGTGTCGGTACAGCATGTTCCCTTAATTCATCCACAGTAATCATCTTGGATTTTAATGGATTATCCAAACGGACGTAATTACTTAATAGATTCATTGAAGCTACTTTAAACTTTTCACCTTCAAATTCTACCCAGCTATTTAATTTCGGTAATCCTTGGTTTAATTCTGTGTAAATGTCATCTTCATAACGCAGGCAACATTTTAATTTGCCACATTGTCCTGTTAACTTGGACGCATTTAAACTTAATCCTTGATTCTTCGCTAAATTAATTGATACGCTTTGAAAGTCATTTAAGAATGTCGCACAACATAACGGTCTGCCGCACGGTCCAATACCGCCAATAAATTTCGCCCGTTGCCGAATGGCAATCTGACGTAATTCTACACGGCATCTTAATTCTATATTTAATACTTTTAATAATTCTCTAAAATCGACACGATGTTCAGCAACATACGTAATTAAAATCTTAGAACGATCTAAATTATAATTCGTTGCCACTAAATCCATTTCCAATTGGCATTGTTCAATGCAATGACTAACAATACTCATCGCTTCTTTCGCTGCTTCTTTATTGGATTGATATTGCGCAATATCTTCTTCGCTTGCAATACGAATCAATTGCTTGATTTCTTTATCTTGAGGTAATTTTGCTTCGTTTTCCCCAAGGACAGGTCCAGCCACAAATGCAAGTTCATACCCACTGGCCGTATCCACTACAACCGCCTGTTCGTTTTTAAGTTGGGTATAATCTGTTGCAAATGTATACTTTAAAGATTCATTTTCAAAATGAACCGCTACATAATTCATACTAACTCCTTCTTCAATGCCAACATCGTTTCCTCATAAACTAATGGCATATAATATGTTTTCGTGCTTTTTAAAGCACCTTGTCTTAATATTAATAATCCATTACTTGGATTATTTAAAAACAATTCTATTTTAGCAAAATAATGCATAAATAAGCTATTATTGCTCAACTTAAGCCGATAGATATGATATAAACATTCAAAAAAGTAAGTTAAACTTGCTTTATTTTTATTATCAATCACTAAATCTTTTTCAATGGAAATAATTATTTCATCCAATGTGTAGCGATTCGCTTTCATAAATATATCCAAAGCATCCAATGCACTATTGAATGCTTTATTATCCATTAATTCATCAATTGTTTCATCCAATACACAATGGCTCGCTAAGTATACTTGCCATGGTTTCTCTAAATTAACAATAGGAGCATTTTTATGAAAATGAATAACTTGGCATCTGGAAACAATGGTAGGAAGCACCGCTTCCACACTGGAACAAGTCAATATCGCTAAAATATTATTTCTTGGTTCTTCTAGAAATTTTAATAAACTATTTAATGCTTCACTGGTTGAGTTTTCAACATTATGAATAATATAAACACGTTTCCCACTGGCTTCAATAGCGGTATTTTCAAAGAATTGTTGTAAATGTTGAATATCATCTTTTAAAATTTGCTTACTCCCCGTACTATTGGATTTATCCAACACAAATAAATCGCCATAATTACCATCTTGTATACGTAAGCAACTAGGACATTTTTGACACGCAAAACCTTGTGTGTCACTGTTTTGACACACAAACGATTGCGCAACAAGCAATGCAAAATCTTTCTTATTGCATCCTTGCGGACCTGCAAATAAGTAAGCATGACTTAATTTATTCGTTAGTAACGCTTTACTTAGTACATTGGAAGCAACATGCTGACTTTGCAATAAGCTTTGCTTATCCATTTAACTTATCCTCAATCACACTAACCATATCGCTTACAACTTGATTTAACGGTTTGGATGCATCAATTAATGTCATACGGTCTTTAAACTTTTCATATACCAATTGATACCCTTGGTAAACTTTTTGATGAAACTCGTTGGATTCAATATCAAGGCGATCCTTACCGCTACGATTGGCAATCCGTTCTAGGCCTACTTGATAATCCACATCCATAAACAAAGTTAAATCTGGCATATGATTTTCTATGGCAAATTGATTAATATTCCATACTTCATCAATCCCAATACCACGCGCATATCCTTGATAGACTAAGGAAGAATCAACAAAGCGTTCACAGACAACGATTTTACCTTCAGCTAATGCAGGTAATACTTTCTGTACTAAATGTTGTCTTCTGCTCGCTGCATACAATAATGCTTCGCATCGTTTTTCCATATCCGTGTTTTTAGGATCTAAAATGACTGAACGAATTTGTTCAGCAATATCAATTCCCCCTGGTTCCCGGGTATGAATCACATCGTATCCTTTATCCATTAATGATTGTACAACTAATTGTGTTGCGCTGGATTTACCACATCCATCGCATCCTTCCACTGTAATAAATAATCCTTTTCTCATACCTTTTCTATTATAAGGCCTACCTACCATAAACTCTAAAAAAACAGTAACCATAATTGATTACTGCTTACAATTCCTTATATTTTTATTTATTCACTTAAATTTAATCGTTTTACGATAACTTTAACTAATGGATATAACACAATGACCGCGATTGCTTCACCAATCGCTACTTGTACTCCATTAATTAACCATCCTACCATAAATGTATCCGGCATAAATGCATAGGCTAATTCTGCACCAATAATAATACCATTAAATACTATTGGAGAAGCAATCGCTAACCAAGGATAATTCTTAATTCGTACATTGCGTGTTTTATAAGTAATGATTGCTGCAATTAATGTAGCAATGGTACCAATAAAAATATCATATACCCCCAATACATTACTCCCCATAAACACGCCAACTAAATTAGCTAAAAAGCATCCCAATGTAACACCAATTATGCTTGGGCTATAAAATATTGGTAACAACGTTAACATCTCACTAATTCTAACTTGAATTGGTCCATATGAAATAGGGGCCAATACCACCGTTAATCCCACATAAATTGCAGCAATCATTGCTACCGTGGCCATTTTTTTTGTATTCATTTTATCTCTCCTTGTTTTGTTTAACGTCGGGGAATTGCGACCGACGCATACTAATCTATCACTTTTTAATGATGAGATAAACGATTTTTTACATTAATGACATGTTTTTCACACTCTAAACTAATTGAAATAACTGAAAAGCGTATAAATGCTTTAACGTGACGATGTAAAATCGGGATGTGATATTACCCATTTCCCTATATATGATTATGTTTGCCTAGTTAAACCCACACAAAAAGGTGATTTTTTGAGATCACCTTTTTGCTTAGAGATTTTAACTATTTTGCAATAGTTTCGCCAGCTAATTTACCAAATACTACTGTATCAACCACAGCGTTACCACCTAAACGGTTAGCACCATGAATACCACCAGTAATTTCACCAGCAGCAACTAAACCTTTAATTGGGTTACCCGCTTCATCCAATACATTACCTAATGTATCGATAGTCACACCACCCATTGTGTGGTGTAAGCAAGCTGTACGTGGTGTAGCAACCCATGGACCATTTTCTAACTTAGTAGAATATAAAGTACGTCCAAATTCATCTTCACCACTTTCAACGCTTGCATTGAATGCATCAACTGTTGCTTTCAACGTTTCAGCATCACAACCTAATTTTTCTGCCATTTCATCTAATGTATCAGCAACAATGATATATCCTTCTTCTTCCATCTTTGCAAAATCAAATCCATCCGCTGTTTTAGCAGTGGCAATATCCACATAACCATCACCATCAGCAGATTCTAAGAAATAGAACATTCCATCGGGTTGTTGTAATACTTTTAAGCAAATTTCGTCACGACGACCATCTTCTCGAACAAAACGTTCACCATTTTTGTTAATGAAGATTTCTTGGTCAGTACCATTAGCGCAACGTGCTGGATATTTTGTTAATTGACCATTCTTCGTATTACCTAAGTATAATAATTGGATTTGATCCATATCCGTTAAACTCGCACCAACTTCTTGTGCCATACGAATACCATCACCTTGGCTACAAGAGAAACGGTTAGTAGTCATCGTTTTACTTAAATCGTCCCATTTACCACTTGTATTATGTTCTTGAACCATTTTGTTGTTCGCAGCAAAACCACCAGTTGCTAAAACAACACCTTTAGTTGCATTAAACGTAACTTCGTTACCACCTTTATCTTTTGCAACAACGCCAATAACTTTACCACTATCATCTGTTACTAATTTTTCACCAGTCATCTCAGGTAAAATAGTCACATTTGGATCTTTATCGATATTTTCTACATAAGTTGAAATAAATCCTGTGCCCATTTGTTTCGTAGAAGTATGTGTTCTTTGCCATAATGAACCCGCACCTTGACTAATCTTATCATTGAATTCCATACCCAATGATTTAATCCATTCATAACCAGGCGCAGCTTGATGTGTTAACACTTCAACTAAATCTAAGTTAGCTACACTATCTCCACCTTGGTAAGTTTGTAATTCAAACCAATTATCACTATCGAATAAATAAGTTTCACCACTTGCTTTATATTCTTCCCATTCTTTACGAACTGCATCTTGTAAAGCAGCATGTTTGTCATCCACAGGTTCTACTTCTAAAGCTTGTTCTAATTGATGTTTAACCGCATCACTCATTTCAACTTGTGATTGCAATTCTTTATCTGGGTTGTTATAGATAGCGCCACAAACAAGTGTGTCACCACCAACTGCACCATTCTTTTCTAAAACGATAACTTTAGCACCATTTTGACTAGCACTAATTGCAGCAACTAAACCGGCACCACCGCCACCAACAACAATAACATCTGCATCTGTAGCAACTTCAGCAGGTGTAAATGCAACTTCTTTCTTCCATTCATCCACATTAGCACCAGCTTCAACTAAACAATCTTCAACAGCACCTTTAATAGCGCCAGAAGTAATGGTTGCACCAGTTACTGAATCCACTGCAATGCTTTGATTTTCCACAATAGCTTTAGGAATTGAAACTACCGGTACAATACCTTCTTTAGACCCATCTACTAATACAGATCCAATACCTGGCGTTTCCATTTCATTCACTACTTTAACATCTTCAATGGCTGTTTCAGATACTGTAACTTCCACTTCAACATCACCATTTAATCCAGCACGACTTGCAGTGTAAGTGCCAGGTGTTAATTTTCCAATAGTTGTTGCTGTTTCTTTAGCGTCATTACTACCAGAACACGCAGCCAAACTCAATACCATGAATCCGGCCAATGTACTTGCAAAAAGCTTTTTCATTCTATTCTCCTATTCTTGGCATTCGGTACAATACGTATCAATGTCTTGATAGACCTACTATACACCTTTATAAAAAATTAACAAGTAGAAAGTGATTAAATTCACTAATATTTTGACTAAAAGTCAGCTTCTAGCAAGAGTTTTATGAACCTTTAGTATATTTATGTTTGTTGTCCTAAATATTTCATGAAATAGTAAAAGCAGAGCTTGATGATATAATCCCACCGAGGTAGACACACGAAATAATTAAAATTATCCCATCGATGTGAAACTACAAAGGTGGGATTTTTATATGGGAAGAAAAGCTAAATATACGAAAGAACAAAAGGTACAGGCTTGTGAAGATTATTTAAGCGGAAGAAAATCTGCAGAACAAATAAAGCTTGAATTGAACATGGGAAAATGCGGATCCGGATTAGTTCTAGAATGGGTCAAAAGCTATCGCGTAAACAGCCATTCAATTTTTGACAATAAGAGTACAAACAATAAGTATTCTAAAGAGTTTAAGGAGATGGTTGTTCAAGAATATCTTCAAGGTTATGGATCATCCATAGATTTGGCAGCTAAGTATGGAATACCTAAATGTACTACTGTTTTAAATTGGGTAAAAAAGTATAATAGTCATAGAGAACTTAAGGGTTACGATCCTAAACCGGAGGTCTATATGGCTGATACTTTAAAAGTAAGCAAAGAAAAGAAAATCGAAATCATTAAATACTGTATAGATCATAATCACGATTATAAAGGTACAGCTGAATTTTATGGTGGAAATTACGCTCAAATTTATAACTGGGTCAAAAAATATGAATCCAATGGAGAAGATGCTCTCGAAGACAGACGTGGTAAACATAAATCTGAAGAACAACTAACCGACTTGGAAAAAGCTCAGCGCAGAATAGCCGAGCTTGAAAGAATCAACAGACGACAAGAGATGGAGCTTGAACTGTTAAAAAAAGACGAAGCCTTCGAAAAGACCTATTTGGCGAGTCTTCCGAAGGCTAAAAGACTTTATCTTATAAGAAAACAAAAGATAAAAGATTATTCGCTAATACAATCATTACATGAAAATCGCAACTGGCCAATAAATGAAATGTGTTCAATCATGGGCATCTGCAGAAGTGCATATTACAAGTGGCTACACTCATCACCTTCTCCTAAACAATTGGATAAACAACATGAAGATGAAAGAATTACATCTAGAATCAAGGAGATATCTAATTCCAACAATTCTCTTTTTGGCACAATGACCATGTACTACACTCTAAGAAACGAAGGATATAGATGTGGTCATAACAGAGTCTATCGATTGATGTGCATCAATGATATCAAATCCACTTATAGACGTAGATCCAGATACAACTACATTCGATCTAATGCAGAACATACGGCAGAAAACATTCTCAACAGAGATTTCAATACTACAGGTCCAAATCAAAAATGGTGTACGGATGTTACGGAGGTAAAGATACCTACAACTGGAGAGAAACTATTTATTTCGCCAATGATTGATCTTTATGACAGGTTTCCAGTCGCTTTAGAAGTATCTGATAAAAACGATGCATTACTAGCTGATCAAACACTAAAGAATGCTCATAATGCATATCCTGAAGCAACACCATTAGTACATTCAGACAGAGGTTTTGCGTATACAAGACAAGTATATAAATTAAAATTGGATGAATATGGTATGTCACAATCTATGTCACGTGTATCAAAGTGCATTGATAATGGAGTGTGTGAAGGTTTTCAGGGACAATTTAAAGATATGTTGTTTATCCTATATCCAAGCATCACTTCCAAAGAAGAAATGAGACAAGCTATCAAAGGAACGCTAGATTACTACATCAATCATTATCCACAAAAAAGATTAAACGGTAAACCTTGTGGACAAGTACAAATGAATCACTAGAACAAAATGAATTTACACGATATCCAATTATTCCAGCAAAAAGATATGTCAGATACTGGAATAAAATTGAATCAAAGAAGAAACATCAAAAAGAAATTATTATAGAAGAAATAAAATACAACCCAAACCAAATTGGAATGGGCTGTTGATCGATGAGACTTTTACATATTTCCCATGTCTACTTGACTAGGGTTGTATCATAATGATCTCTCCTCTTAATTTATAAAATAAAGTTCATCAAAATCGTCAATTGGATACATTGGCCGTGCGATTTTTTTAAATGGTATTTTTTCGCTACGTTGAATTGTTGGACCATCAGTTAGTGCCATAATATGATATTTTGTTTCTGGAATTAGGTATGTATCTAAATATCCCATTTTAACTATAACAATATCATAATCATGGAATGGAGCTTTGGCGTAATCAAACTGTTCCATTGTACCGTATTGAATATTATCGTTTAGAACGAGAATATCAATGTTGGTATTATCGATATTGATTAGATATGAAAGCCCACAATCGTCATGAAGTGCATATCCTCTTTTTTGCTCTCCAATTGCAATTAAATGGCAGTCAACATTAACAGCTTTGCTTAATTCATCTTCTTCAATTCCAATGTTAACGTTTAATGAGTCTCCAATATTTGCAGTTGATAATAATTTATAAGCCTTTTTATCATTAATGCCGGCAAATAAAATTTTCTTGTCTGTTTTTTGTTTTAAAAATTCTCTTAATACAACCGTATTTTGCCCATATCCACCAGCACCACAATTGTCGCCTGAATCGGTAATTACAACAGTCTTGCCATCATATGCAATAGCTTTTAGAACCGAGGCATCAACTTCATCAAAGTTACCGTTAAATTTAAATTCGTGACGATGTTCCCAGACATAATTTGATAGCTTAATGGCTATTTCATTACAATATTCACTATATTTATCTTCTGATGGAATAACAGTAATCGCAGCACCAAGCTTATCATCGTCATGTCTGATATAGCCAATATGTAAACTTGTTGAGAAAACACGATCATCTTTTTCGTATTCGTCTAACATTTTATTGACTGAAGCAACTGGTTCATTAGCTGAAACACTTCTTTCTCCTCCGACCATGATAGGAATCTTTTTAACAATTGGATGCATTACTCTTTTTTTTTTAATCAAATCTACAAGCAACTTAGCAACTTTGATTTCCGTATCAACAGCATCTGAATGCGGAGATTCTCTGTAACATCTAACAATATTCAACTTATCAGCTAATTCGTTTGTTAGATTCCCATGCGGATCCATAACCATTGCAATCGGCATATATTTTCCTGTGACTTTTCTGATCGCATCGAGAATATCATGTTCACCAGATACACAATCTAAGCCTTTAACGCCACTAGCACCATGAAACTGTAAGTATACTCCATCAATTGAGTCTACACATTCTTTTAACTTCGAAATGATTGTTTCTTTAATAAATTTAAATGTATCCAAAGAAATCATGCCATTGGGATTCACATTTGCATAAATTGAAGGAATGATTTCTATATTTTCCTTTTCAAAAACCTCTTTTATATTCATTGCAGCAATGCATTCATCGCCATATAAAAACAGGAAATCATTTTTATCAACCACATGGCTGATATGTTCATTACATTCTGCTGTAAAGTGCGCAACAAAAACTTTCATTTAAATCCTTTCTTTACTGTTAATGTAGTAAATTGAAGTAATTAATCCGATTAATATAATGCAGGCAATCCATTTATTTAGTAGTGCTAAAACAAAATATGTAACATACAATACTAAAGAATACACGAAGCTTAATTTTGCGTTATTTACTAACAAGTAGTTGTTTGTAATGTTAAACAGATATAAAGCAATTATCATTAGTCCTAAGAACATAAAGTAATCATAACCAATTGAATTTAAATATGTAACGTATTCTTGAATCTGGTTGGCTGTAAAACTTGTTTCAAGTGCATCGTAGATATTTCCAAATTCTAGCAAGAAAAAATAAGCACCTAGATTTAATAAGTTTGGTAAAAAAACTAATAACACTTCAATTGTTGATTCAGTTAATCCAGATGAAAAGAGCTTGTCTTTATCTTCGCTTGATAGATGGAATACTTTTGTAAAAATCAATCGTTTAACAATCAATATATATACCAATAGATAAATTACATCGATGATAGATTTTGCTAGTACTGTCAAATTGTTTGCAAACAATCCGATAAAAGGATAAAGCAATATCCTAAATACTAAGTACATCAATAAGCCAACGAAAACAAATTTTATGTTTAGCTTCTCTTTATTTTTGATAAGTAAAATAATTGGCAATGCAAATATAAGTGCAAATATTAATAAGATTAAGATAAATTTCATATAAAAAAACTCCTGGGAGAGGACTAACCTCTCCCATTAATTATAATTGTGGATTTGTCTGGAAAATGTTCATCTTTCCGTATAAATCTGTAAGTTGTTTGAATTCTTTTGAATCGTAGAACTCTAAACGTTCTTCTGTAAATTGTTTAGCTACTTCTAAAGTAAATCTAGCTGCTTCCGCAATATCGATTTCATGACTAGCACTAGTCGCACAACCTGCAACGGCAGTTTCAGTAGTTATTGCAACGCCTACAACAGGAGCATTTGTTGCGGTTGCTGGTTGCAAGATACTGTTGATGTGATACATGTTGTTTGAATATGGTGTGATATCTAACTGGCAAAGCGGGAAGGTTTTAGCTTTAGTGCCAGAAGTTTGTTCCATAATATTAACTAGTTGCTGATTTACTTTTAAAATATATCCTTCTTTTACAGTTGGTGAAATTGCAAATCCTTTGTTAGTGATAATATTGTTTCCTTTAGTTGTATCGATTGTAATTACAGCATCGGCATCTTTGATAACTTCATACTGATTCATTTGTTCCATATCAACTGGTGAGCCCATAAAATCAACTGGTTCATGCGGTTCGGTCGGAGCATTTGGGCAAATGTGTGTTGTAATGACAACATCGCCGTCTAAACGATCTTTGTGTTTACTCATCTGCGCTAGTTTATACGCTACTGACAAAGCACAAATACATCCATCTGCATCAGAAACCATTCCTTTATATTTTGGTCTTGCGCCTATACCGCCAAGTCTTCCAATTACTGATAGAGTTGGTTTAGTACCACCTACGCTTTTTCCATGTGTACCTTTAACTAAAATTTCAACGAAATCAGTACTTCCTTCGGAACCTTCAACTTTAACCCAAGACGCATCAACAAATTCAAAGGTTTTGAATAAATCTACTATATCCTGTCCGCAAACAGTACCTCGATCTATAAGTTCATAAATATCTAATACTTGTTTCAACATACTATTCAGCTAATTTCTTCATCATTTTATGATATACGTTTGATCCGTTCATAGTACCAAAGTCAATTGAATCGATAATCATAAACTTGCATATGCCTTCAACATCTTTTTCGACTGATTTAGCAGCATATTTGATTTGTGGTGCAAGAAGTAAAATGTCAAATTTACTTGCTTCTTTTTTGATTTCATCTAATCCAACAGCACAGATGGTAATTTCTTGTCCTTCTGCAACAGCTGTTTCTTCGATTTTCTTTTTAATAATACCTGTACTCATTCCGTTTTGACAGGCTAACAAAACATTAATTTTACTCATATAATCTCCTATTTAGATTGTGCTGCCAAAGCTTCTTCTTCAGCAACTTTATCTTTTTCAAATAATTTAAAGAACGGATAATACAATACTACATCGACTAAAATTACTACGACTAATAAAATTATTGATCTGAAGTCTAAGTTACCCAACACATGACTTAATCCAATCGGCGTTTGGGCTGATAAAGACATCACGACTTTATTGACTAAGTTAAAGCTCATAGCGTAGTAACAGATGATAATATTTACAACATGGGATAATAAGAATGGGATTAAGAACATTGGGTTTAATACGATTGGTAAACCGAACAATACTGGTTCATTGATACCAAAGAATGCAGGGATAATTGATAATTTACCAATTACTCTGATTTGTTCAGATTTACTCTTAAGCATTAATAAAACTAGACCAAATGTAGCTCCGCCCCCTCCGATTGCAACATAAGTATAATAGAATGTAGAGTTTACGATAGTTGGTAAATCAGATAATGGAACACCTGCTGCATAAGCATTGATGTTACTTAACATGTTAGCTTCTAAAGAAGGAGTAACAACTGATAATATTGCACTTGAGTGAATACCAAACCACCAAGCAATTTGAGAAAGTGTAGATGCAATTGAGATACCAAAGATACTATCAACTGCCATATTTAACTTAGAACCAATTGACATGATCAATTCAGGGAAAGGAATACCGATGATATCACCAAATACGCCTCTGATGACACACATTAATACGAAAATCACTGCAATTGGGAATAATGTAGAAATAGAACTTGATAATACTTCAGGAACACTATCAGGGAATTTAATGTATCCAATTTTCTTTTCTGACATGAATGTGTATAAGTCAATAGCTAAGAATGATACAAGAATTGCACTGAAGATACCAGTTCCACCAAAGTAAGCACTTGACCAGTTCCAATCAATTAATGATCCATTAACTACAAGGAAAGAAACAAAAACAACGATAATTGAATTTAACATGTGTAAGTTTCTTCTTTTTGCAGTTACATAAGCGATTGCGATTGATAACCATAATCCTTGGCTACCTAATGTGATATTGAATAAATAGCCAAGATGTTGTCCAAAGCCTTCAGAGAATGCTGCCCACGCTTTGAAGAAACCATAGAACATATCTGTTGTTTGCATTGTAGTATAGTCCATGAATGGAAAAGCTATAATCATTGCAAATGAACCAACCATAATCAATGGTAAGATACTCATGAAAGCAGCAGCTAAAATTTGTAAATGTTTATTCCCTGCAATTTTACCAGCTACAGGGCTTAAAAATTTTTCAAGAAAACTAGCAATATTATTTAATACGTTTGCCATAATTTGTTAGTGTTAAAACACTATCCCCCTTTCTGAATGTTAGTCTTCATTTAATAATAAATTGACCATCCTTTGCCAATTGATAGCGCCCGTTAAATGGTCTTGGGCATGTGTCATGATGAGCGAATAAGGAATAGGTTCATCATTAACTTCACTTTGAATAAGCTTAGTTTGAATTAAATGAGTTTTATTAAGAAAAACATTACCCTCTTCAAGTTTTTTCTTTGCACTTTCGATATCGTGATGTTTATAATCGATAACTGCACCATAATACTCATTCATTGCATCTCCAGCGTAAGAGATGATTTCAAAAGCAGATTGCATAACTTCTTCTTTAGTCACAGCAACACCTCCTGCATATATATTAGAAATGATAGTAAGCGTTTACAAATATATGATTTCCACCATGGCTGGAAAAATTAAATTTATACTTTTTTAAGTATTGGAATAATATAGTACTATGTATGAATTGACCGATAGAGAAAGACAGATAGTTTTTTATCTATATTCCAAACCTAACTCACCTGCATCTACAATTGCAGCTATTTTTAATGTTTCCGACAAAACCATTAGAAATGATATTAAATCTATAAATAATCTTTTTAATAAGCAACTAATCATTTCTACAAAAATGGGCTTTTCAATAAATAAAGAATTTGAAGATCTTATCTCAATGATTCCTTTAACTAGAACGGAATTTGATGATGATAATGAATTGATATTTTATCTTTTGCAATATGGTACTTCAAACATTTTTAGTCTTGCAGATAAGCTGAGTGTTTCTGAATCCACTCTTATTACGCATATCAACAATCTAAAAAGTTTATTTAGTAAATATGATTTATCAATATTGAGAGCTAATAACGATATTTCTTTAATTGGTGAAGGTTTTAAGAAAAGGCAATTATATATAGACAGAATTATTGATGAAGCAGGTAGCACATTCAATGATGTTGTAACATTCCAAAAATTTTTCAATAATATCAATCTAACAGAAATATCTGAATATGTTATTGATTTACTAGATAAGCACAATTACAAAATCACTTCCTTCTACCTTAACAATTTATTATTAAATTTATTCGTGATTTTGAATTTTGACTTTGAAGATGAAAACAGAAATAGTTCATGCGATAAAGAACTATTTGGCTTAGCTAACCAAATTAATAGGAATCTTAATAACTCTAAGATTGATAAAACGAACTCTATATACAATTCATTAAGAAGCGTTATTAATGGTGGAGATAATGATATTAGCAACATCGAGCAATCAATAAAGAATATTACAAATGAAATTTTTAAAAAATATTCTTTAGACATAAATATGGAAAGCTTTTTTCCAGTGTTCGTTAGACATATCTACGACATGATTATTCGCTGCAAAAACAATAACCCTGTGCGTAGTGACGGTGGGTTATCTATCAAGGAATCATGTTTCTTTATTTACGACATTGCAGTAAGCATTGCAACAGAGATACAAAATCTATATAACATCACTATCAACCCTCAAGAAATATCACTAATTTCTATGCATATAGGTTTTTTAATAGAAAATAGCGTTGAAAAAGATTCTCACGAAAAAATAAAAATTGGCATCAACACGGGAAACTATGTAAATCAGCAATCATTAATGAATAAGCTTAAAAAGCTTATTCATTATAATTCTGAAATTGAAGTTATTCAAAAAAAAGAATTGCTTAATACCAAGGGATATGATTTGATTGTTTCTACTAGTTTTGCAGAAAAGACTAATGTTAAAAATTGTATTATCACACCCCTTTTCACCAAGTCGGATGAAATTAAAATTTTAAATGCAGCAAATGGAATTATTAAACAAAAAAGAAAATCATTGCTGAAAGCTTTATTTAATGTTTATATTCATCCCGATAATTTTTATTATGATAATAAACATACTGACCGAGACATAGTTATACGTAAGTTATGTAACAACCTGGAATCAAAAAATCTTGTAGATTCTAACTTCTTACCATCTGTTTTAGTAAGAGAGGCAATTGCTTCAACAGATATTTGCGACATGTACGCCATTCCTCATGCAATGGAATTTATCGCTAATGAAACAAGCATGTGCATTTATATAAATCCAAAAGGCATATCTTGGGGAGAAAACGAAGTTAAGATTGTATTCTTGTCAGCCATAAATAGAAACAATGTCAAAAACTTACGTTTACTATATGACTTAATCGTAGAAACAGTTAGTGATATGGATTGTTTTTCAAAACTAATACAGTGTAAAACTATAAACCAATTTTATTCGGTACTATTTAGTGATTGATTAAGGGCTGTGGCAAAAACTGTCATAACAACTTACACAAAAGGAGACGAGATTTCAATCACCTCGCCTCCTTTCATATTATTCAGATACATTAAAGCGTTATATATTTACTTTTAACACTATCTCTTTCGATTAATTCAGGCTTTAGAAGAATTTGTTCGATATCTGAATTTCCACCAATTTTATTTAATAGTTGTTGACAAGCTATGATAGCTAATTTTTCAGTATCTTGTCTAACAGATGAAATACCGATATCTAATACATAATTTGACAAGGTATCGTCATAACTTATAATCGAACAGTCATCTGGGACTTTTAAATTGTTATTGTGCAAATATCTTAACGCTCCTAAAGTCATCATATCATTGCCAACAAAAATTGCAGTAACGTTTTGTTTGATTAATTCTTCTGCTTTATCATAGCCACTTTTAATTTTATAATCGCCGTGTTTAATCAGCGTTTTATCAATAGCTAATTTATGCTTTTTGAATGCGTCTATATAACCATCTAACCTTGATAAACTGTGTTTTAAATCATTTGGGCCACTAATACAGCCAATTTTTTTATGTCCTTGTTTTATCAATAAATCCACAGCCATAATTGCGCCTAATCTATTGTCGTAACAAACACTATCGCAATTCAATTCTTCGATCTTTCTATCTACCAAAACAAATGGAATGCTGATTGTTTCGAGTTTTTTAATAATTTTTTTACTATTTAATACCGCTTCGTTACTAGGTATAAATAATAAGCCATCAACTCCTCGTGCAATCATTACATTTATCAAAGATAAATCGTTTTGTAGCATATCATTAGAATTTACAATTATCAACGAATAATTATGTTTACGTAAAAACTGTTCTACACTTTTACATAATGAGGCGAAAAATATATTTTCTATATCAGGTATAATCATACCTATAATATGCGTCTTTTTAGTAACTAAGCTTCTTGCAGATTGATTGGCAACAAAATTATATTTATCAGCGATTTCTTTGATTCTTGCTTTTGTAGTTTCAGAAGCTCTACATGGCTTGCAATTCAAAACTAAAGACACTGTTGTTATGCTTACTCCAGCTTTTTTTGCAATATCTTTTATAGTAATAGACATTAAATCACCCTACTTCATTTTAACATAATTAATTTACTAACAAAAAAGATAGCCTAAGCTATCCTTTTTGGTTATTTATTTGGTGTTGTTCTTGATAAGGCACGTTTAAGCGTATCATAAAACTTATTACTATCAGCATTAATTGCTACTTTATCATGAATACCTTCTTTATTCTTTCTTGTATTGTGAACATCAGCAACCATTCTACCATCACTTAAGCCACCAGCAATATCAATGTCTACCCAAGCATCAAAGTATTCGGTTACAACCGTAGGATCAATAACATAAGCGATTGCTAAAGCATCGTGTACTGGAGCCATATTATTGTCGTATCTATACATAATTTTGGAAGCTACTGTTCCTTCTGTGTGCCGCAAATTATAATTATGTTCTGATACATCATTTGTTTTTAAGCCTTCAATTCTCAATCTAATCATCTTTGCTGCAAATTTTGCTGCTGGAGTGCCGATCTTTTCAAGTTCATCGCATTGATCAAGTGTTACACAAGCTCTCCAAGTTGCATCTAACGGAAGAATCATTTTTCCGATTTTTGTATCCATAACAATTTTTGCACTTTCTGGATCTGCGTAGAAATTAAACTCTGAAGTTGCACTAGCATTACATGAAGCATGACCACCTCCCATGATTACCATTCTTTTGATTTTCTCTTCAATTCGTGGTTCCATTCTTAAAGCCATAGCAACATTTGTTAATGGACCAACAGTAACTAAAGTAATATCCCCTTCAGATTTCATGAAAGTTTCTACTAAATAATTAACTGCATGTTTTGGTTCAGCTGTAATCGTAGCTTCGGGCAAAGGCATATAATCTCCGTGACAATCATTTAAAGTCACTCTTGGTAAATTAGGTTTTCTTGTCGGAATTAATTTACTTACTAAAGCATTTTCGCATCCCTTATAAACTGGTACATTAGAATTTAAAAATTGTTTAACTCTTAATGTATTTTCTAATGTTTTTGGTAAAATTCTATTTCCATTAACTACAGTTATTCCTAATAAATCAATTTCATCACTAAATAATGCTAACATAATAGCAATCGCATCATCACTACCTGGATCGCAATCTAAAATAATTTTTTCTTTGTTCATTTTCTTTCTCCATGTCAATAAATTACAATACAAATAACACAATACTCATAACCGTATTAATCACAAAACCTAAAATCAATAATGGTGCTGTGCGTTTAACTACTTGCATAACATCCATACCTGCATAACCAGAAATCGCAATAGTTGCTCCTGCAACTGGCGACATACCTCTTCCCAAGGCAGCTCCTAATTCCATAGGGATAATAAGACCTAATTGATTAATTCCAATTTTAGCAGCGATATCAGGTGCTAAAGGTCCGAAAGCAAACCAACTTGCTGCTCCACTTCCCATAATAGTGGCTGCAACAAATGTTATTAGGGACATGAAAATTACGATTAAAATACCTGCGCTACCAAATCCTGAAATATAATTTGCAAGAATTGAAATTCCACCTAATTGTTTTATACCTTCAGCAAAAATTGAAGCACTGATAATGATAGCTACAACACTTACGAAAATATCTCCCATCGCTTTGAGAACAACAAGAACATCTTTGTGAACGTCTTTTCTGTCTTTTCTTCTGATATATTCGATGACAAATACAATAAGAAGCCCCATAAAGTTTGCTGCAACTACATCGATAGCTATATTACTAAAAGATGATATAAACACTATAATTAAAGGAATGATTGGTAATAGTGCGTAATACCACGGACAATCTGGGTCAACGATATTATCATCGCCTTTCTCTAATGCAACACCTCTATTAGTATCCTTTTTGTCCATATATTTGTAGTAAATAGGTATAATTAAGGATAGTATGATAATCATTGTGAAACCAATTATTGATTGGTGATTGATGAAAAAATCGACAACACTCATTCCTGCTGTTTCTGCTGCGAAAATTGTACTTCCATCATTGGGACCCCAGTCCAAACAAACTAAGCAAATAGTACTTGCTGCTGTTAATTTATTAATACCTAAAGCCATTAAAATTGGGTACGTTGTTGCTAATAACAACAATGCTACTGCTGCTTGTGACGTAATAACTAATTTCAATAATAATCCGATGAAGAATACTCCGCTTAACACAATGTAAGGATTTTTAATTTTCCTCAAAGGTTTAGTGGCAATGAAAGCAAGCTTTTCAGATGCTTTAATGTGCTTCATATAGGCAGAATATCCCGTAACGGTCATGATGATCGTACCTACACCTGATATATTCTTTTTAAAAGTGTTAACTATAAAAGTAAAGATATCAACAATTAAATTTCCAGTTGTTTGGTCGCCAAGTACTGAATTACCTGTTAACAAACCTGCCATTAATAAAATTACAACGCCAGATGCAAAGAAAACGAAAATCGAATTATATTTTTTCAATACAAATCTAGCAACGATTACAGTACAAAGTATTGTTAATAGTACTAAAAATAAATCCTTCACGTTATTACCTCTTCGATATAAAATCTTTAACTTCTTTTATTTGTGGGGTGCCGTTTTGCGCCCCTTTTTTTGTGCATTTGATTGATGCCGCTACTGAGGAAATTTTCAAACTTGTCATTATATCGTTTTTATCACTAATACATGCTGCAAGATATCCGCAAAAACAATCCCCTGCTCCTACTGTATCAACTACATCTACTTTCAAAGCAGAAAGCGTAATCACACCATTTTCACCTTTGTAATAAACTCCATCTTTCCCCAGTGTGACAACAACATTTTTCACACCTTTTAAAAGCAGTGAATCAACTTTTTCTTCAAGTGATTTTCCTTTTTCTGTTAATAAGTCAAGTTCAGTTTGGTTGGGAACGATATAATCAACTTGTTTTAAAATTGAATCATCTATTTCTACAAATGGAGCAGGGTTATACACAACAATTTTATTTTGCTTTTTAGCTAATTTGATCGTTTCTATTACTGTTTTAATATTCAACTCATTTTGTAATAAAACAACATCAGATTCATCAATGAGTTCTTTTACTTTTTCCAAATCTTCAATGTTTAAATCCAAATTAGCACCAGGATATACACAGATTCTATTATTTCCTTCTTTGTCTATTTCAATAAGTGCAGTTCCTGTATTAAATTTTTGGCTGATTTTTAAATGACTTGTATCAATTCCATCTTCTTTTAACTTTTTTACTATTTCCTTACCATACAAATCATCAGCAATACAACCGATAATCTTAGTGTTTGCTCCTGCTTTAAATGCTGAAACTGCTTGATTTCCTCCTTTCCCCCCACTAGAGAACCCAATAGAGTCACTTAAGATTGTCTCTCCTGTATTAGGAAAGCTTTCACAATAAACGCTGACATCATAATTAAGACTGCCAATAACTACTACATTTCCCATAATTAACACCTCAAAAGTAAAACGTTTCACCATAAATTTATACGCTATGAATGCGCTTTCATAACGGTAATTACATAATAAAGGTAAAACGTTTTATCTGTCAATATTCATTTAAAAAAATCACTAAATTTATTGTGGTGGCAAGCAATTAACAATGCTTTAGAACAAGCAAAATAATTTAGATACTAAATAAAACAAAAACAGATCAAGGATAAAACTTGGTCTGTTTTGTTAATATTAGAATAATTAGCGAGAAAACCAAAGTGCTTCAGTCTTGGGTAGCTCATTCTAGCTGCAAAGTCGTTATCTAAGTCTACTATTTTACCAGAAGGCTTTATTGATAACTGCTTGCAAAGAGAAATGATGTCGCCTACGTCGTTTAAGGATACAGTGTTGCCTCCTCACCATATAAGATGGGATGTAGATAAAAGCGTAATGTTTGTAATGTCAAACAAAAAGCATTTTGTATGGTCAAACAAGAAACGCATAAAGTTGAATGTGCTAATTGCATTAAACAAAGAAGACATTAAAAAAGTAACCCTTTTTATGAATTTCTCGCAAACTATGTGAACGATACGAAGGAAGCAAATCTATTCAGTGATATTGAAACCTTTGAATAGTCTATTGCCAAGCTAACTTACTAAAAAGCTAAATGAAACATCTGTGGCAATTTTTGTCACGAAAAACACAAAGATATATTCCGAATTCTTTGGTTGGAATCATGATATATGCTAAAGGTGCTTTTCGGATTATGTGGTTGGAAGTTTTCCGAGCATTAGGTCATCTACCATCTGACAATCTTAGAAAAAATGTTGTAGAATTAGGGAAAGAGGTGGTTTAATGAAGAAAATTTTAACGGTTCTATTATGCTCCGTACTATTAAGTGGTTGTTCAAATCTTAAGTCGCAAATCCACGATGTCACAGGACAAATATTTGGAAACACATATATTGTTGATACTTTTGATAATGAAGGTAATGTAGTTGCACAATTTAAAGGCGACAAGATCAGCATCAAAGGTAATGTTGCTAAGACAAAGGATTTAAATCCGACATCTGAAAACTTATACAACTATGAATTAAGTAGTGTCATAACAATTACAATTGATGGCAGTGAAATTGAGTCTTGTGGTGATACGTTAGTTTTCTACGATGATCGTTTATCCCCTGACGTGGCTTTTGACCCTGATTTCAGTTTTGAGAGTTCTTCTGATGGCATTCTTGACTGGACAAGCATTTCAGGGCGATTAAACGAAGTGAAGAATATGTTTGGAAAAAGCAGAATTGTTTTAGTTAAGTCACAATTAGGTAATCCTATCTATGCGTTCAGCGGTGATGACGTATATTGGGAACTTCCGAAAGATTTGCCTAAGTTCACCAAAATCATGATTGATGGCAAGGCGCTATATATTCACAGAGCAAATTTCCAAATTCTTGATAAAGAGTTACTAGATTAGCAAAAAAATAAGCTCTGCCTTCACTATTTCAGAATGTTGGAAATGAAAATTACGCTCTTTCTTGCTCTTCTTCATCTGCTTCATGCCAACGTTTACCCATATATAAGCAAACAACATTACCTAAGAATAACGCTAACATTAACATCGTATATTTATCTACCAATACCATTGGTAAACTCATATTTTCTGTTAAGAAGAAAATAACTACAGAAATTACTGCTACAATCGTAGAAATAAATTTCCATTTACGACGACGTTTTACCACTTCATCTTCTTCATCCATTTCACTAGCAACTACTTGTGCATTTTCATCAGCTTCATCATCAGCATCTTTTTGATGTTTACCAATTAATAGAATTAATGCTAATAATGCACCACCAATAGTTGCAATTAAATTAATTAATGCCCAATGACCTCTTCTATCACCAGCTTCAGGTGTTTCTTCATCTTCGATTTCAACGATCTCTGGTGTTTCTTCAGGTTCATCATCAACTATGATTTCAGGTGTATCTTCTTCATCCACTTCAGGAATATCCACTTCATCCTCTACATTTACACCAGGATTAACCGGACCAACTGGCGGATTATTTCCTGGATCTACTGGTACATGTACTACAATTGCATCACACATACCCGTACTATCATTCCATACCGTTCCTTCAGGACATTGGAATACTGGATCTGGTCGATTATTTGGTTCTTCTGTTTCTTCTTCAGGAATCTCTACGTATGTAATAGTGAATGTTGTATCTTCAGTAATATCTAACGCAGTTGTTGGCATGATATCCCAAGTACCATTATGGTGACCATCATTTGCACTTGTCGTAGGAATTTGTGCTTCAGTTAAATGACCAATACCGTTATCTTTGGAAGTAGCATAATTACCATGCATATCTAATAAAGTGACGTAAGTTACTTTATTACCAATAACCCTACCATTAATAGCATTAAATTCGACTCTTACTTGATATGCATCAGGAATTCCATCAGGAGTATCATCAGGATTGGTAGGATTTTCTGGCGTACCAATTCCTCCCTTCTTATCGTCTGTCCATGTGGCAGTGAATTCCAATACATGAACTGGTTCTTCACCATCTAAGTCTTCAATCGTTGGTAATGAAAGTGGAACTTCTGGAGTCCATCCATAGAATACGAAATCTTCGCGATCTAGGCTGCCTTCAAATACTGGCGTAAGTGTACCTGGAGCTAAATCACTATAACTTTTAGGAGCAAACAATTCTCCATCTAAGCCGTCATTGTAAACAACTGTGATTGATTCTTCTGCATCATCGATATTGTTATTGTTCTTATCGTCTGTCCATGTGGCAGTGAATTCCAATACATGAACTGGTTCTTCAC
>CALCFG010000135.1 GCA_937900565.1 uncultured Erysipelotrichaceae bacterium | reverse complement strand
AAAGGAAGTAGTTTTTGTTTCGCTACCTAAGGTAGTACCGTAGCTACGGTAGCGATAGTAAACTGTTTCAATATTGCCTTTAAATAAAGTTTCTTTCGATAATGATGACCATGTGACATTATCGAAAGAATATTCAAGGTTGTTTAAGTTACCATAGAAACGGTTTTCATCATCGTTTGCTTCGATTTTAACGTTATCTAAGCTATTTGGTTGTTTAATATCAATCGTAAATATTGAATTACTTCCAGATATTTTAAGTTGAATATCATCATTGGCATTAATGCTTTGTAATTGTTGTGAAGTTAATTCAATTTGACAGTTTTCATCAATCAAATAGGTTTCATATGTTTTAAAAGAATCAAAACTGTATTGAATTTCGATGCGTGAATTGGCATAGTCAGAATTAATGACGATTTTATTGGCATTGTTTCCGTCAAAGGAGAATGTGGCAAGGGCTGATTTATCTTTCCCTAACATAAATTCACCCATTTGACGAATGGCACGCCCTTGCCACATATCATTATCTTTGACTTTACTCGCATCTTTTATGGCTTGGGAAAAGTTCATATCTAAAGTAATTTTATCTTTCGCAGATAAATGCGGGCGGATTAAACGATTCATATCATTTAATGCCGTTAAATGATATTTATAAACAGTATTAATTTGCGTAGCTAACGCTTGCCAAGTCGCTTCATCTTTATCGAGTAATTGATATGTTTTAATTAATCCTTCATAACCATCAATATTAAGCGGTTGTGCTTGGATTGCTTTACTATAAGCACTTTCTTTAAGTGATAAATCTGAATAGCTATTGGCTAAAAGTGTGTAAGTATTGGAGACTTCATAATTTGCTAAATCATTTAATATGGCTTGACCTAAAATTAAATAAGCAGCATCATCCAATCCTTTGCCACAATCAACAACAGGCGTGTAATCTTTATTATTCCAACCGAATAAGTAACGATAAGTTTTACCACCTGCGCCAGCGGCAGAGCAACTTTGTCCCCATCCACCAATATCATTGCCAATACTCCAGCTACCAATACCATTTGCGTCATAGCTTAAGCTAATGTAAGCTTCATGGGCTGGTTGGAATACACCAACGACTGGGATGCCAAACGTTTTGTGTAGGTTTTGCCCAAGGCGGGAGATATTCCAACAAATGCCGCCTTCTTCAAAACCTATCCAAGTTCGCGTTATTTTATTACCATTAGCATCATAACCGTAAGGTACACCAAATGAAGATAAAGAATACTTTTGATCGAATGTTGTTTCGTTTTCTTTACTATAGTATTTATCCAGGCCATAGTTACGATTAAATGTATACCGCATATAAGTATAAGGATCCAATATCTTACGATAATCATTTGGATTTTTACTGCGTGCATATTCGTTTAACCAAATGAGTTCATCATTGGCTAATGAGTCAGCCATTATCATTCGGTAATGTTCCATATGATAATAGTTAAAATCATTTGTATTATAAAACTTATTCTCATCAAATAATTGCACCATAATTTGATAACGTTTAACGATATCATAGGTTGGGCGTTGTGATGTTGAGTAAGTAAATGGTGAGGCAAGTACATCACTGCTATAAGCAACCGCTGCAGCAATCATCATCTTTTTATAAATGATATTGTTATCATTTATAGGTAGCTTTTGGTATGCATCGTATAAACTACAGAAAGCTGACAAGAAAGCATTTGGATAGCTAATTTCTCCGGTATCGATAAGTAGTTTTAAGTTTTCTTCATCTTGTACTAGCCAATCAATCTTTTCTTTACTGCTTGGATTTTTAGCAACAAAATCTTGCAATGTTGAATAGCCGATACGTTGCAAAAAAGTATACTTGAGAATATCACTTTTATGGTTAGCAATATTTTCTTCAATACTTCGTGAATTGATAGTTTCACTTAAAATGTAAGGATGTTCAATGTTAGGGTAGGCAATCGTAACATCGGGTACATAATTGCTATCCACTAGCTTTGCATCTACCATGACCGAATGGTCATAACTGGTTGCGCCATTAGGATCAAAAGATATTCTTATATAATCAGCATTTAACACGGGTACATAAATATTAATGGCATTTTCACTGGACTTAACTGCTTTTGTTTTATCCAGTTCTATCCAACTATTTCCATTATCTTTTGAAATGGAAATAATAAATTTTACTTCACCACCTTGATTTTTTTTCGAAGCATCAACGCCAAGTTTTGCAGTAAAGTAAGAATAATCTTGCGTATAGTTACGTATGTCATAGGTTATTTTTCCGGGTGCATGCACACCAACACCTTTATCAAAATATGTTTGTTCATCATTAACAAATAGACTGATTTGTTTTTCTTCAATATTTTTATTTTCATGGATTTTACCATCACCCGAAGAAGTCCAATCACTTCCTTCAATATAATTTAAGTCAGTAACAATAATTTCTTCAGTTTTTTCTTCTTGTGCATTAAGCATAATTGATGCGCTGCCCATCATTAAAAGAACTAGGCTTGTAAAAAGTATAGATCGTTTAAATTTTCTCATATTTCCCCTTTGGTTATATTTCGGTTATAAACCTTCAATATTGTATTATTTATAGAAATAAATTGAAACTTTAACGCTTAATTTTTTTTAGTTTTCTTTATAAGCTGGTTATTTGAACTTATAGTAGTGAGCCATATGTTCAAATCACTCTTTTTTCACTTTATTATCAAATGGATAGTATGTATTTGTTTATGCTAAAGGATATGAAAAATGAGAGTTATAGGTTATTTATGAGTAATTTCTATAGTAAGTATAATTTTATAATTCAATTTATAATATTTTATTTGCACAATTTAACAAAAATAAGCTAAGTTTTAAAAGTGAATTGAATAACAAAACTATGTGGATATAAAATAATAATGCCTTTAAATAAGTTTGGTTTGGGGATTGAATTAGATTGGCTTAACTATTAAACATCGTTTTGATACGTTTTGTGTGATTTGCTTAGGTGTAAGTTATGGGGGACACATGAGAAACAATGAAAAATTTAAGAAAAAGGGTTTTATTGAACACTGGCAACTTATTGCGTTATATCTAATAATATTTGATTTAGTTTCTGTAAATATTTCGTATTTATTTAGTTTATTGCTAAGATTTGATTTACAGTTTACAACTATTCCTTCGGAGTATCTGAAGGCTTTTTGTCTATTTATGCCAATATATACTGTTTTTTGTTTTGTTATTTTTGGTGTATTTAGACTGTATAAGAGTTTATGGCGTTTTGCAGGTTTTAGTGAATTAAATCGAATTGTTGCTGCTACGTTTGTTACAACAGTATTTCATTATATAGGTATTACTTTTTTACAACGTATGCCGGCAACTTACTACTTTGTTGGTCCAGTATTACAATTCTTTTTAATTACATCAGTTCGATTTATTTATCGTTATGTTAATATTTTACGTACAAAACGCGAAAAAAATTTAACAGCAAAAACAAATGCAATGATTATTGGTGCAGGACGGGCTGGCCAAGTTATTATTCGTGAATTAAAAACATCGAGTCACCTTGATTTACGTCCTGTTTGTGTTATCGATGATAACCCAAACAAGTGGAATCGTTTAATTGAAGGAATCCCAGTTGTTGGGGGAAGAGATAATATATTACATGCAGCTAAAAAATATAAAGTAGATGAAATTTTAGTTGCTATTCCTTCAGCTAGTACTGCTGATCGTAGGGATATTTTAAATATATGTAAAGAAACAAATTGTTCGTTAAAAACATTACCTGGTATCTTTCAATTGACCAAAGGCGAAATTTCGTTAAGTAAATTAAAACCTGTTGCTGTAGAAGATTTACTTGGAAGGGATACGGTAAAAGTTGATTTAGATGAAATCTTCGCTCAATTGAAAGATAAGGTTATTCTTGTTACTGGTGGAGGTGGCTCTATTGGTAGTGAGTTATGTCGTCAAATTGCTGCACATCAGCCGCGATTGCTTATTATTTTTGATATTTATGAGAATAATGCATATGAAATAGAACAAGAGTTAAAGCGAAAATATAAAGATACTCTCAATCTTAAAGTTTTAATTGGCTCAGTTCGTGATAGTGTGCGTTTAAATCAAGTGTTTGCTACATATCATCCTGACATTGTTTACCACGCAGCGGCCCATAAACATGTACCGCTGATGGAAACAAGTCCGAATGAATCAATTAAAAATAATGTCATTGGTACGTATAAGACAGCTTACGCTGCCTTAAAGTATGGAACTGAAAAATTTGTTTTAATTAGTACCGATAAGGCAGTTAACCCAACCAACATCATGGGTGCAAGTAAACGTTTATGTGAAATGATCATTCAAACGATGTCGGTTGCAGTTAAAGAGAATAGGGTTGATCTATTACCGTTACTTCATCATGGTAAAAAACATGATGATCAATCAATTAATTATATCCCTTACCCAACTCAATTTGTTGCGGTACGCTTTGGGAATGTGTTGGGAAGTAATGGATCGGTAATTCCGTTATTCAAGAAACAAATTGAGGCGGGTGGTCCAGTAACGGTAACAGATCCAGAAATTATCCGTTACTTTATGACCATTCCAGAAGCGGTTAGTTTAGTACTTCAAGCCGGAGGCTATGCTAAAGGTGGCGAAATATTTGTGCTTGATATGGGAGAACCAGTCAAGATTGATACGTTAGCGCGTAACTTAATTAAGTTATCGGGCTATAAAGTAGATGAAGATATTAGAATTGAGTATACCGGTTTGAGACCTGGTGAAAAGATGTATGAAGAAAAATTAATGAGTGAAGAAGGTTTAGAAAAAACTGAAAACAAATTAATTCATATTGGTAAACCACTTGATTTTGATAAAGCAAAATTTGTACAAGACTTAGAACTATTAGAAGAACTTTCTTATCGCAATGTGGATAACATTGTCGAAGTAGTTGAAAAGATAGTTCCTACGTTTAAACATGCCAAAGCAAATTAATTAAATACGTTTAATAAGGGGGATAATATGACTGTAAAAATGAACATTCCTTTTAGTCCACCAGATATTAGTGAACTAGAAGTTGAAGAAGTAGCGAAAGCACTTAAATCAGGATGGATTACTACTGGTCCTAGAACTAAATTATTGGAAAAGAATATTGCCGAATGGATAGGTGTTAATAAATGTGTATGTTTAAATTCACAAACCGCATGTGCTGAAATGGCACTTCGTGTGATGGGTATTGGATCTGGAGATGAAGTAATTACTTCTGCATATACATATACAGCATCAGCATCAGTAATTGCTCATGTTGGTGCAAAGATCGTATTGGTTGATACACAAAAAGATAGTCTAGAAATGGACTATGATGCATTAGAAAAGGCAATTACTGATAAAACGAAAGCAATTATTCCAGTTGATTTAGGTGGTGTTCCTTGCGACTATGATCGTTTATTCGAGATTGTTAATAACAAGAAATCAATGTTTGTTCCAAGTAATGATATTCAAAAAGCGATGGGACGTGTTGCAATTATGGCCGATACGGCACATGCTTTTGGTGCTAAATATCATGGAAAAATGATTGGCTCTGTTGCTGACTTTTCTAGCTTTAGTTTCCACGCAGTTAAGAATTTAACTACAGCTGAAGGTGGTGCATTGACGTGGAAAACAATTGATGGTATCGATGATGAAGATATTTATAAACAATTACAATTATTAAGTCTTCATGGTCAATCAAAAGATGCGTTAGCTAAGACTAAATTAGGCGCATGGGAATATGATGTCATTGATACTTACTATAAATGTAATATGACGGATATTGCAGCAGCAATTGGTTTAAAGCAATTCGAACGTTACCCAGAAATGTTACGTCGTAGAAAAGAAATTATCGAAAGTTATGATAATGCCTTCAAACCTTTGGGTGTTATTACATTAGATCATTACACGAAAAATCACGAATCTTCAGGACATCTTTACATTACTCGTATTCCTAACATTACTATTGAACAACGTAATGACATTATCATAAAAATGGCAGAATGCGGTATTGCGTGTAATGTTCACTATAAACCATTACCAATGATGACAGCTTATAAGAACTTGGGATTCGATATAAAAGATTATCCAAATGCTTATCAGCGATTTGCGAATGAAATTACCTTACCATTACATACTTGTTTAACTGATAAAGAAGTTAATTATGTAATTGAAAATTTTACCTTGATTATAACGAGATATATAAATTATTAGTGTAAAAGGAACTAAGAATTAAATGAGAAAATGGGAAAATATTCCTGCATTTATGCAATGTAACGAGGTGCGTGTATATTACGATATTCTATGTAATAAAAGATTTAGCCTTTTGATAAAACGTATTTTAGATATTTTTTTTGGAATAGTTGTGCTTGTTGTCACGGCTATTCCAATGCTAATTATAAGTTTCATAATTATTTTGGAATCACCAGGCGGTGTCTTTTACAGACAAGAACGAGTTACAACATATGGTAAAAAATTTAAAATTCATAAATTTCGTACTATGGTTGCTAATGCGGATAAAATTGGTACTTCTGTAACTGTTTCTGGTGATAATAGAATTACTAA